>CALKDJ010000167.1 GCA_938084195.1 uncultured Methylophilaceae bacterium | reverse complement strand
GAGCTCTCAAAAACTTCGTCTTCTGCCATACCAAAAAGATATTTAAATTCTTCAACTGTTAACTTATTCATATTATATTTTTTACCAATCCTAAAATTTTATTTACATTAAAAAACTTGTTCCACACCCACTCTCTCTTAGCAGATCCTATTAAATATTTTTTACCGATATTTATTGCTAAAAAATTCTTATAGTAAACTTTATTTTTAATTAAATCTCTTGAAATAATATCTGCCAAACCTCCAGAATCATATGCCTCTTCTAATACAACAATCACATTAAATTTATTTTTAGTAATCTTTTTTAAGTCAAACTTATTAGGTCTGACAACATCAAATACGCTTGTGGGAATATTAATTCTTTCTAGTTGTTCTTGAATATATAATGAATGCCAAGAAATAATTCCAGAAGAGATAATAATTACTTTTTGGCTTTGTTTTGAACATGTCATTAATATCCCTTTTTTAACATCCGTAAAATTTTTATAAAATTTAGGAAGCTGCTCTTTATCAATTTTAATAAAAGCAGGTTTTTTACTTTTGTAAGCCTCTACTACAGAAAATCTTGCAGAGGTATCATCAGATGGATTATAAATTTCTATATTATTTAATGCCCTCAAAACACAAAGGTCTTCGAGGGATTGATGAGTAGGCCCGTCATTACCATAGGCTAATCCAGAACCGACACAAACAAACTGAATGGGTAAGTTTTGAAAACAAACATCAAGCTTTATCTGCTCAAAGCCTCGATATAAAATATGCGATAAAATTCCATATACAATGACTTTCTTCCCAGTAAGAGCGAGACCAGAAGCAACGGATACAAGATTTTGTTCAGCTATTCCAACATTGATAAATTGATTTGGGGCAATCTTCTTAATCTCATCAATTCCCCTAGCGCCTAAATCATTAGTCAATAAAATTAAGTCTTTATCTTTCTTTATTAAAGATATAATTGAGGAAAATATACTGTCTCTAAAGTCATATTTTTTTTTATCTATATATTTCTGTGTAAATTTAATCATCTAAATGAAGTTCTTTTTTAGCAATTATAATTTGTTCGTTATTTGGCATTTGATGATGCCAGTCTTTTGAATTCTCCATAAAAGACAACCCTTTACCTTTTATTGTGTTGGCTATAATACATAAAGGCTTTGCTTGGTTTTTTCTTTTAAAAAAATAATCCAAACAATCAGTGATTTCTTCATAACAATGCCCATCAATATTCTTTACCTCCCAACCAAATGACCTAAATTTTTGATCAAGTGGATCTAAGGATGCGTAATTTTCCGTAAAGTCTGTAGCTCCTAGTTGATTTCTATCAACTACAACCATTAAATTTCTCAGTTTATGATGACCTGCAAACATTGCAGCTTCCCAAATAGATCCTTCGTGACACTCACCGTCGCCCAAAACAACAATAGTTGAAAATTTTTTATTACCTAGTTGAGAGGCTTTCGCAATGCCGCATGCAACTCCGAGGCCATGACCTAAGGAACCAGTACATGTCTCAATTCCAGGAATAGCTCTCTCTGGATGGCCTGCAAGAATACTTCCTCCTTGTGCAAATCTTGATAACTCTTTTTTTGAAAAAAAATTTAAATCCGCTAATATGTTATACAAGGTAAGGCATGCGTGCCCCTTGCTCAAAATAAATCTATCCCTAACAGACAGATTTGGATTCTTTGAAGAAAATCTCATAAAGCCAGAATAATAGATGGATACTAACAACTCTACGCATGAAAATGCAGGTGGAATATGTCCTTTATTCGCTTTTAAAGCCGTTGTAAAAATTCCTTGACGTATTTCTAGGGCCTTTTTTCTGAGGAAGTCTGTTTTATTTTTTTTATAAATAATCATATTAACTACATTTAAAGTATCATCAATGTTTATTTGAAGTAATTTTTACGCTTCAAAAATTCGGTATCATTCTCGATGAACCAAGTATAAGTATCTTTAAGGCCCTCATAAATTGATACAGCAGGTTTAAAACCTGAAGTCTTAATAGCATGATCCATGTTCATAATCCTTCTTGGAAATCCAGAAGGTTTTGATTTGTCAAAAAAAGCATTAAAAGAAACAATTTTTTGTAGTGCTTCAATTAACTCTTTGATAGTAATTCCATAACCACATCCCAAATTAATTGGTTTAGAATCAGTTCCATTTATACATGCATAAATACAGCCAAGGGCAGCGTCTGTTGAATGCAAAAAATCTCTTTCAGCCATCCCATCACCCCAAATATTTACAGGATCATCACCCCTGACAATCCTCGCAATTAAGCTTGGAATTACCATAGCATTTTCTTCATCAAAATTATCCCCAGGACCATATATATTTGAAGGTCTCACAATTGAAAAGTTAGACATCTTATATTGAATTGCATATGATTGAATTTGTAATTCAGCCATTCTTTTTGCCCAACCAGGAAACATATCCATAGGTGGTTTAGAAAAATCATCCTCAGACTCAACAAATATTTCGGATGGAGCATATGCTCCAATTGAGCTTGTGTATAGAATTTTATTAACATTGTTTCTTCTAGATGCCTCAAGAATATTTGTATTCATCATCAGCAATGGAACAAAAAAACTTGCAGGCATCTCTTTTGTTACAACAATAGACCCTTTGATTCCAGCAATATGAAATACAAAATCCATATCTTTAGTAATATCTAAGCATGTATTTAAATCTGATAAGTCTGCTTTGATATATTTTGCACGATCATCTAAAGACAAATCATCAAGAGAAACGCTGGTGACATCACATTCATTATCAAGCAATATTCTTACGACTTCTCGCCCAATCATTCCTGTACCACCAGTCACCAATGCTCTTTTGTTTTTTAATTGACTTTGGATGTCATCGGGTAGGTTTACCTGTATTGGGGAATAACTCATTAAAATGGTCCTTTAAAATGTTTATAAAAATCTGTCATTGATTGTTTTTCTGGAATGGGTATTGATTGCTTATCTAATAACATCAATACTTTCTCAATGATGTCACTCACTCCAGGGTAAAAAATATCCTCTAGAGCTTTTGCCGTAGGACAAGATGCGTCCGCCATACCTAAATTAATTTGATTCTTTTTAAGTAACGCAGGATTGAATTCACATATAATTCGAGAAACTTCTGCAGAAACACCATAATCAAGCCAAGACGTATCAGCCACAATTAAAAGCCCTGTTTTTTTTAAGCTTTCAATTATTAAATCTTTATCAGGGAAACTAGTATTATGAAGGTCGATTACTTCAAGCTCAATACCAAAATCTTTTAGATAATCTGCCGCACGAAGACATTCAAGAACCATTACAGATGTTGCTATCACAGTAACATGAGAGCCATGTCGAGCAATGTAAGATTTTAAGGGAGATTCTTTACATATATTTTCACTCATATCAAAATCTAGTTCATATAATAATCGATGCTCAAATGAAATTACAGGATTTTTATAATGATTAAAAGCATACTCATAAGATGCGGCTAGCGAAGATGAATTTGAGGGCATGATTACAGTTAAGCCAGGAATATGAGACAACAAAGATTGAAGGCTTTGAGAATGCTGAGCACCTTGACCCCAACTCCTTCCAATCACCAACCTAATCAACATTGGTAACTCAAAAGAGCCTCCAAACATATACCTGTATTTTGCTATTAAATTGATTAATTGATTAAAAATTAACAGTCCAAAGTCTGCACGGATATGAGTATTTATTGGATACATTCCATTGAGAGATAACCCAACGCAAATGCCAGCAATTGAATCTTCAGCAATAGGAGTTTCAATCATCCTGTCTGGATATAGTTCATTTAAGCCATCCAGAGTTCCCCACATCGCTTTAAAATCTGTTATTCCTTGACCAAGAATTATAGCCCTTTCGTTCATCATGATATTTTGATGCGAATTTAATATAGCTTCACGGTATTTCACTACAAGACATCCTTTAGTAATTCATCGTAAGATGGAAATGGTGAACTTTCAGCAAATTCAATCGCCTCATTAATTTCACACTCAATCTTTTCTTTAAATTCTTGTCTGAGTTTGAAATCTGTCTCAATAGGGTCTTTTTTTAGCCATAAATTACAATTATCAATTGATCTATAGCCTGCATCAAAGTCCTCCCCTGGGCCAACATGTTCTTTATATCTATAAGTAGATATTTCAATAAA
>CALKDJ010000166.1 GCA_938084195.1 uncultured Methylophilaceae bacterium | reverse complement strand
AAAAACGTCACCCATATACTAGTTGATTTTGATGGGGTCTTAACAGATAACTATGTTTATTTGAATGAGGAAGGCCAAGAGTCGGTAAGATGTTCAAGGTCTGATGGCTTGGCGTTCAGTGTTCTGAAAAAACTTAAATATGAAATCTATATTTATTCAACAGAAAAAAATCAAGTAGTGACAGCTCGAGCAAAAAAGTTAAAAATTGATGTATTCCAAGGCATTGAAAACAAAAAAGAGTTTCTTCAAAAATTGGTTGCCGATAATCGATGGAACCTGAATAATATTTTATATATAGGTAATGATTTGAATGATAAAGCCGCTATGGAATTGTGTGGTTATTCAGCGTGCCCAATTGATAGTGACGATGAAATAAAAAAAATTGCTACGCATATTTTAAGCGAAAAAGGGGGCAAAGGTGTTATGAGAGGGGTATTAAAAATATTAGATATAAAATTAGCAGATTACTTTTGAGGTTAAGGAGATAATAATTAGTATATTTATAGTCGCTGAGATTGGTATTTATCATCAATAGGAATATAAATTAATGCAATATGATTTTTGTATCATTGGTGCCGGTATTGTGGGGCTATCGACTGCTTATAAACTAAAAAATAAATACCCAAAAGCCAAAATCATATTAGTTGAAAAAGAAAAAAAAGTATCAACACATCAAACGGGAAGAAATAGTGGTGTTGTTCACGCCGGAATTTATTATAAAAATGGTAGCTTGAAATCAAAATTCTGTAAGCAAGGTTTAAAAGAAACATATCAATTCGCTGATCAACACTCGATAAATTACAAGAAAATAGGTAAGTTGATAGTAGCAACCAATGATCAGGAAGCATCTGTCCTAGAAGCTCTTTACCATGATCATAAGAGTGAAGTTAATCTTCAGTTAATTTCTGCCACACAAGCATCATCCATTGAACCAAATCTTAACGTAAAATCAGCTATTTTGAGTTCTAACACTGGAATAATTGATTGGCAAAAATTTTCGCAAAAAGTATTGGAAGTTATAATGGAAAAAGATGTGAGGCTTTTAACGGAGGCAAACGTTTCTAGTATTTCAGAGTCTAGTAAAGGTGTTCAAATAAGGTTTTTAAGAAATAGAAAAAAAATATGTGCAAAAAAATTAATTTGCTGTGCTGGTCTTAATTCAGACAGATTGGCAGAACTTTCAGGATTAAAAATAAATGTTAAAATTATACCTTTTAAGGGAACATATTTTTATTTAAATAAAGATAAATCAGGCATTTTTAAAAAATTAATTTATCCAACCCCAAATTTAAATACTCCTTTTTTAGGAATCCACTTCACCAAACACATCGATGGTTCCATTAGCGTTGGTCCGAGTGCTTCTTTAAGCTTAGCAAGAGAAGGATACGATGGAGTAAGTATAAATATTAAGGACAGCTTCGATACATTTTTTTATAAAGGATTTTGGAAATTTCTAAATAACAATAAACAATTTATTTTTAATGAGGCAATGATTTCATTTTCAAAATACTTGTATTTAAATCAATGTAATAAATTTATAAAAGGATTATCCCTTTCAGATATAAGTTTTTCAAAATGCGGTATCAGGGCTCAAGCAGTGGATCATAATGGTAATTTTGTTAATGATTTTTTGTTTGCAGGAACGGAAAAAACATTACACGTTTTGAATGCACCTTCCCCAGCTGCTACATCGGCGTTTCCTATTGCAGATCATATTCTTAAAAAAATAGAACAGCATATTTGAGTCTATATAAATATAGATAACTTTATTCTTATGAATAATTAAAAACATGTATCATAATATTCATGAAAATGATTGATTTGAATCGTAACTAAGAACTATATAATTTCTTTGCAGAGCTTTTTTTAGTACAAAATAAATTTACATTAATTATAAATTAAATAATAGATAAACATTATCTTTGAAAGATATATTCTGCCGTTGATGAGCTAAATACCAACTATTCTTTTATTGGCCAATATATGAAGATTACACCAGTTATACTCTGTGGAGGTTCAGGCACTAGATTGTGGCCACTCTCTCGTCAGAATTATCCGAAACAATTCTTGAGATTTTTCGGTGATGTAACCTTATTCCAACAAAGCATCAGCCGTGCATTAGCTCTTGAAAGTGATGAGATCCAGATTGAAGAAATCTTGATTGTCACCAATGAAAGCAATCGGTTCTTGGTTTTAGAGCAATTAGATAAATTTAAACTAGAAATACCATTTCGTATTTTACTCGAACCTGTCCCAAAAAATACTGCGCCTGCATTAACCTTAGCGGCTTTGGCTGCAAATGATATGAATCCAGAATCAGCCTTGGTCGTGACTCCAGCTGACCATTATGTGAAAGATTTAAATCAATTTACTTTTGCTATGCATGAGTCAATTAAAGCAGCTCAAGATAAAACCATTGTGACCTTAGGCATTAAACCAACTCGACCGGATAGGGGTTTTGGGTACATTCATTATAAAGGCGATGGTTTAGTTAAAGATGTACTCAGCTTTAAAGAAAAACCCGAGCTGGAAGTTGCAAAAAAAATGATCGACGAGGGTCAGTATGCCTGGAATGGGGGAATATTTATCCTGCAATCAAAGACCTGGCTGGATGCAATTGTGAAAAGTGATACTCAAATTAGTGAGTCTGTTGGAGATGCTTGGAAAAATAAAGATATGGATCAATGGTTTGAAAGACCAGATAAAGAAAAATTTAAACAATCACCCTCGAATTCAATTGATTATGCCGTCATGGAGAAAACAAAAGCATTAAAGGTTCTGGTGAAGTTAGTGGAGCTAGATGCTGGTTGGTCGGATCTAGGTTCATTTGATTCGCTTGATGAAATTGAAAAAAAAGATAAAGATGGAAATATCTTAAATGGTGATGTGGTTTCACTGAATACCAAAAATACTATCGCTATTTCTTCTAATAGGAATATAAGCCTTCTTGGTATTGAAGATTTAATTGTGATTGAGACATCTGATTCAGTTTTAGTTGCTAACAAAAATGACTCACAGTCGATTAAATAGCTTGTAAAAAAATTAGAAAAAAGTCATCAATATTTATTAAACGAACATGCGCGAGTAAATCGTCCATGGGGTTGGTTCGAGACCCTTGAGGAGGGTGCTACTTATAAAGTGAAGCGTATTCAAATTAATCCAGGAAAATCGATTAGCTTGCAACGTCATCAACACCGCTCAGAACACTGGGTTATAGTTAGAGGAAAGGCCTCGGTCGTAATTGAAGATAAAAATATTGAATTAAATCAAAATGAATCGATATTTATTGAAAAAAATGCAATACATCGTTTATCAAATGACACGAATCAAATTTTACAAGTAATTGAGGTACAATCAGGTGATTATTTAGGTGAAGATGATATTGAAAGACTAGAGGATAATTATGGCAGATAAAAAAGTTGCATTGATTACAGGTATAACTGGGCAAGATGGTGCTTATTTAGCTGAGTTTTTACTCAATAAAAATTATATTGTGCATGGCATTAAACGAAGAACTTCTTTGATTAATACAAATCGCATTGATCATCTCTTTGAAGATCCAAAACACCAAAATATTGATTTCTTTCTTCATCATGGTGATATGACAGATTCCTCATCACTTATTCATGTTATCCAAAAAACGCAACCCGATGAAATATATAATTTGGCAGCGCAGTCTCATGTGATGGTGAGCTTTGAAGAACCCGAGTATACTGCAAATTCTGACGCATTAGGCTCATTAAGAATCCTGGAGGCTATTCGAACTCTCGGTTTAGAGAAAAAAACAAAATTTTATCAAGCATCAACTTCAGAATTATATGGATTAGTTCAAGAAATTCCTCAAAAAGAGACAACACCATTTTACCCAAGAAGCCCCTACGGAGTAGCCAAACTATATGCTCACTGGATTACGGTAAATTATCGTGAATCATATAATTTGTTTGCTTGCAATGGTATTTTGTTTAACCATGAGAGCCCCGTTCGAGGAGAAACATTTGTGACAAGAAAAATTACCATTGCTATGGCAAAAATTAAACGTGGTGATCTAGAATTATTCTCTCTTGGTAATTTGGATGCTAAAAGGGACTGGGGTCATGCTAAAGACTACGTTGAAGCAATGTGGT
>CALKDJ010000165.1 GCA_938084195.1 uncultured Methylophilaceae bacterium | reverse complement strand
ATGATGTACCCAATTATTCTATTGATCGTAGCATTTACTGTAGTGGGCGTTATGATGGTTTTTGTGGTACCTGTTTTTGTCGAAATTTTCGGTGAAGCAGGTATTGAGCTCCCCTTTGCAACCAAAATTGTTATGCAGATTAGTGACTTCCTAAGAAGTATCTGGGCCATTGCATTCTTTGTAGGTGCATTTGTAGGCTTCCAAGTTATCAAAAGAGGATTGCAGGCTAATGATACGTTAATGATGAAGTTTGATAAATTTCTTATGACTGCTCCGGTGGTTGGTAAGTTAGTAAGTGACTCAATCATGGCTAGAATGGCTATGGTGTTAGCTAACCTCATTGCTGGAGGTGTAAACTTAGTTGAAGCACTTGAAATTGTGAAAAATTCTATTTCTAACTTAAAGGTTGGAACATCGCTTGAAAAAGTTAAACGTGAAATTTTTTCAGGGCGTCCTTTTTCAAAATCACTTAGGGAAACCAAAGATTTCCCTGAAACCATGTGTGGTTTTATTGAGGTGGGTGAGGAAACCGGTAAGTTAAATGAAATGCTTAATACCGTAGCTCTATACTATGAGGAAGAGTTTGATGATTCGGTTGATGCATTCTCTCAATTACTTGAACCGATTATGATTGTATTCTTAGGTGTAGTGATTGGCTTCATTCTTGTTGCAATGTACACACCAATATTCCAGATGGGTACTACCATCTAACGATGTATAAAATATTTTTTTTTTAATTTTTAATATCTTTGCAATAAGTTCAGCATCAGCCAATTCCTTTTATCAACACTTTAGTAAATCTCAAAAAATACACCATGACCAACTACAGATCGATGTTGACGCTAAAATAAGTAGCTTTTATAGTATTGATCTTATTATTTCTTCAACTCCATCTATCAAGTTTTATGCAGACCTACTTCAAAAAGAAGGATTGCCTATTGATCTAGCCGTAATACCCCTCATGGAAAGTGGAAATAATCCTCAAGCCAAGTCCCCAAAAAATGCGCTGGGACTATGGCAATTTATTCCCTCAACTGCTCGCGAATGGGGACTAACATCATCAAAATCTTTTGATGATAGAAAAAATGTGATTAAATCCACTCAAACAGCTATTAAATATTTAAATTATCTGCATACACAATTAAACGATTGGAACCTAGCGCTTGCAGCATATAATTGGGGCATAGGAAATGTCAAAAAAGCTTTAAAGAAAGGGTTGGTTAAAAATAAGAAATTAAATCTCAATATGCTCCCTAGGGAAACAAGGAAATATATTATTGCATTTCATCACCTTAACCGAATCATCAAATTCAATCATAAAAATCAATATTTAAATAAATTCCCAAACAGGCCGTATCTTGAAATTATTAAACAACAAAATCTAACAAATTATTTAAGGTCAAATAAATTGGAGACTCTCGATGGTGAAGTCTTAACCCATATCAACGGCTTTGATGTGATGGATCAATCATTCTCCCAAACAGAAATATTAGTCCCAACAAAATTATTTACGAACTACTTTTCTATTGAAAGTATTTCTTTTAAAAGAACGACAACAAAACGCAAAGTAAATGGGTGTACTCAAAAATATTATAGGGCTCGCTACAAGGATTCTTTAATAAGTATAGCTAGAAAATACAATATAAAAATGGACAATCTTAAAGAGATGAACAATGGGGTAAGATTTGTTAGGCCAGGAATGCAAATAAGATTGTGTAATTAAAATTAATTTATTATGATTTTTTTATGAAAAATCCATACAAAAATAAGACAGGTCTAACTAGAATTCTGAGTGCATTTAAAAATTCTGCTTATGGTCTAAAAAATACTTTTAAGAATGAGGAGGCTTTTAGACAAGAATTAATTTTAACAATTATTCTTACCCCGTTAGCAATTTATATAGGTGAAAATCATATCGAGAGAATATTTTTAATTACTTCGTTAATCCTCTTGCTATTAGTCGAATTAATAAATACTGCTATTGAGGTCACAGTTGACAGGGTGTCCTATGAGAAAAATGAATTATCGAAACTTGCAAAAGATATAGGTAGTGCGGCTGTATTAATTGCTTTTCTTAATTGTTTTATTGTTTGGTCTTTTATTTTATTTTCTTAAAAAAACGGTTCGTTTCTGATTTAATAATTTTAATTAAAAAGATAAGTCCAATGAGATTTGGGATTGCCATCATTCCAAACATGACATCTGAAAAGTCCCAGACTAAAACGAGAGGAATGGTAGCGCCTATAAAAACTAAAAAGGTGTAAATAATTCTATATAAGGTTATTGCCTTTGTGCCAAATAAAAATTCTAATGCTTTCTCGCCATAAAATCCCCAGCCAATGAGTGTTGAAAAGGCAAATAAGCCAGTTGCAAAAGCAATGATGATAGCGCCTACTTGCCCAAGAGAAGACTCAACACTCTTGCTTGTGATTTCAGCAGCCTCATCGATTCCCATCATTAACCATGCATCGGAAGTTAGAATAACTAGGGCGGTCATTGTACATACCACTAATGTATCTATAAATGTTCCCGTCATGCTAACTAATGCTTGCTTTACCGGATCATTTGTCTTAGCTGAGGCCGCCGCAATTGCTGCTGAACCTAGTCCTGATTCATTTGAAAATAAACCCCTGGATACCCCAAATCTAATTGCCGCAGCCAGAGTGGCTCCCACAAATCCTCCTGCAGCTGCCGTTCCACTAAATGCACTGGAAAAAATTAGACTGAGTGCGCCTGGAATCTTATCAAAATTAATTCCCAATACTACAAACATCGTTGCCAAATAAATAACAATCATAAAAGGTACACAGAATGATGCAAAACGACCAATAGACTTTATACCTCCTATTAACACAATCCCCGTGAGAAACGCTAAAGCTATACCAGTTATTTCTTTGGGAATACTAAATGAACTTATAAAAATATTAGAAGTTGCATTTGCCTGCACCATATTTCCAGCACCAAATGCGGCAAACACAGTGAAGATGGCAAAGAAACAACCTAACCATCGCTTCCCTAGGCCATTTGCAAGGTAATACATTGGGCCACCTTGCATTCCCGTTTTACCTTTTTGCCTATATTTAACCGCTAATAACCCTTCAGAGTATTTGGTTGCCATACCCAATAGTCCCGTGATCCACATCCAAAATATAGCCCCAGGTCCCCCTAATGCTATAGCTGTTGCGACACCAACAATATTTCCGGTTCCTACAGTTGACGCTAATGCAGTCATTAATGCTGAAAATTGCGAAATATCTCCTTCATGTTCCGACTTACTAAAAATAATCTTAAAAGCTAAGGGAAGTGATTTGAACTGAATAAAACCAAGTTGAAAAGATAAGAAAACATGAGTGCCGAT
>CALKDJ010000164.1 GCA_938084195.1 uncultured Methylophilaceae bacterium | reverse complement strand
TTTGCTCGATGAGCATTCGGATAAAATTGGACCCGATAAATCCGAGCCCACCGGTTACCAAAATATTTTTCATGATAAGATTGACTGACGCATCTTTCGTATCGAGTCAATCATCGCCTCTTCCACCGGTCTCATGCCAATTCCAGCTTTTTCAGCTTTGGTAGTATCAAGTACGCAATTCGAACGAGGAGTCTTCGCCGCCTTTTCCATAAATTCATCCTCAGACGCAAAGAACTTAAATTTTTTGTCGGTTAAACCCTCTTCAATCATCCAATTAGTGACTTGGCTGGTTGTAATCGAACCAGAATTAGTCAAGTTGTAGACACCTGGTTCAATATCCTTGGTAAAACATTCGATACATTTCTGACAAAATTCATTAAGGTGCGAAACCGAGTTTTCAGCTTCTAATAAATTTTGGTAATTGAGAAGCTTTTGCAAATAGTTCCTTGGGCTTGTTTCGTGGTTAAACGGAATCCTTAATCTCCAAATGTAGCAATTTTCGGCCCCTTCCAAAACCTCTTCCCCAAAAGCTTTAGTGCCGCTGTAAAAACTACAATGTGTAGATCGGAATGTAAAATTAGGTTCATCGCCTTCTCTCCACCCTTTACCGTCAGGGTTTCTACCTGAGTAAATGCATCCACTAGAAACATGGCCCCAAGGTATTTTTAATTCTTCACATACCTCACGAATAATTCCTGGAAACACTGCATTACCTTGTAGGCACTCATATTTGGATGATTCACATGCATCCACATTCGGTTTACCAGTAAAACCTGCTGCATTAATTAAAAATTTTGTATTATTTTCAACAAAAAGTTCCCTAATTTTAAGTATATTTTTTTGGTAGAATAAATTACTACTTAAGCCCGATACTGTAAAATCATTTTGTAACAAAAAATCAACGATAGATGAACCGATATAACCATTACTGCCAAGCACATAGATCATAAATATTTAGTTAATGCTTTTAATGTAGAAAAGTAAACCTTATTATAAAATTGAATAAACATTTTTATTATTGATTCAAGACTGATCCTAAATGAAATGAAAAAGATTAATCATATAAAGAGTTTTTTATATTTCGAGAATCATCATAAAGCCGTAAGTCGTACTTAATAAAATTATGTAAAAAATCATAGTACTTACTTTTTAAAAAATCCTTATCGATTAATTTTTTATTATTACTATTTTGAACTGTTAAAGAATGAAAGTCTATATTTAATTTTTTTGATAAATTATTGATGCAATAAGTAAAGTTCTCAAAAAAGCCGATAAACTCAAATTTATGAATTACAGATACGGCTTTTTTAAAGTAAATATCATCTACATATTTATTATCCGGTGGATCCGAAAAGTATCTAGTTTGCCGATTATCAAAAGCTGCAATCCCATAAGGTGGTAATTCATTGATCATGATTTTAAAATCCTTTAAACATGAAAAATTAAATTTGTTTAAATAAATTGATAATTCTTGTACTTCAATAGGGTGTTTCCTTAAAAATTTAATATCCCTTGAAAGATTATAAATCCATGAAATGTGAGAAATAATGTGATCATAAGGGTTTCTAATGAATACAAATTTATATAAATTAATAATTTTATAAAATTTTCCTTGGATTCTTGGGTAAGGTATATGACCAGACAGATAAAAATTAGGTTTTTTTAAAAGTATATCAACATCTTCTATATTATTTTCAATATGTTCTAAATAATTATGATCATTAAATTGTTTTTTAAAAATATTATTTATCGATGACCCACCAGTTTTGGGGATATGTAGAAAGTAAATTTTACACATCTACTTTTCGATATTTAAAAAAACGAAAGTCGTTTCCAAATATTTAGTTAACTAATCTTATTTGTTCTTTAGAATATTGGTTTAAATATTTATAATCTCTGGTGTTCATTTCAAGCGGATTACAATGAATTTGAGGTATTTCTATATTTTCTGATTTCTCAGAATAATTTGTGATATTTATAAGACTGCATATTTTATTAAAATCCATTTCAAATGTTTCAACAAATCCAATATAATCAATAATCTTTTCATCATTATATACAACATTATCATAATTGCTAATTAAAGAAATCAAATACTCTCCTTTTTTAAAAGATTTATATGAATGTTCACAAAAATATGGGAAACCTTTTTTTAATATCACACCCCATGGTTTTGCACTAAAGTCATTACCGTGATTCATAATATAATCTTTTTTACACTGAAGGTAATCACTATAAAATCTATCATAAGGATTTCTTACAAATATTATTTTTTTATAATCTAAAATAGCTTCAGGTAACATCAAGAAATCTCTTAATAATATGTGTTTATCAGATATTTTCTTTAAGTGTTTATTAAAATACTTTTGTTGTTTATAGGGACTCTCATTATATAAACCTAATCTTTTATAAATTGTTGTTGATGCAGTTTTCCTCGGCTGGAGCCAAATGAATTTATATTTATGTGATATAATCATTATAATGAATTAATTAAATCTATAATTTTATTCGCAATAATCTTATTTGCAAAAGGGGAATAATGACCATTTTTTTCAAACAAAAGGTCTCCCTCCAAATCACAAAATTCAGATGCAAAATCAAAACAATTAACATCCATTTCGATAACCTTTTCATACAAGGGTTTATAGACTCTGTAAGCAGGTTTATTTATTTCTTGCATTCTTTTTATATCTTGGGTTGCAGGGAAAAATAGGATGATAGGTTTTGCTCCTACTTCTCGAATAACATTAACAAACTCATCAAGAATCGCTACAGTAATTCTGAAACCATCATGTTCCTTATTGTAATATCCATTCACATATAATTCACTTTTTTGTTTTGGTTCATTTCCCAAAAGCAAATACATGAGATTTGCAAAATTTCCATATTGATAGGATGTACTACCAAATTGAGTAGAATAGAAATAATCATTTTTACCTAACTCGATTGAAACAACATTCGGTTTTTCAAGGAATAATTGATATTTTTGGGGAGAATTCAGATAGTTATCGATCAAGTTTAACTTTCCATTTTTCAATATAAAGCGAGGTTTTGAAAGGGGAATCGAACGCTTATTTCTGAATGGAGGGAATGTGTTCAAATGTCTCATCCAAATCATAGTCATGTAAGAAACAATAACGACATCTGGATTCCATGTTTTCTTTAATTCATTAAAATATAACAATGATTGATCCAAACCAAAACCAGGAACCCCTGCATTTAAGACTTCCAAGTTACTCTCTTGGCACTCAAGTATTGATGACCAACACTCCAAGTCATCTACCTCTGAACCAAAAGTAAAAGAATCTCCTAGTGCCAGAATTCGTGTCACATTCCAATCCTTGATCTTTTTGTACTTCTGGTTAGCTCTAAACCCATCTTCATTGATATTAATATTTATATTCCTCTTTCCACTTATTTGCGAAACACTGGTTGTTGGTTTATTCATCCAACCTAGTGAACTATCAAAGCAACGATAGTGGTGCCCTTCATCTAAAAATTGAAGAGTTTTTTCTTTTTGAACATCAGTAAAGCTGAAATCGGATACTTTACCAGCTTGGAAGTTATTATGGTAAATTTTAAGTGCAATAAACGAGGTAGTTTCTAAAATAATAACGAAACTCAAAAACTTGAATACACCCTTCATACTATATGCTATTAGCTGAATATAGACTTTGCAGAGGAAATCCAATCATACTCTCGCTCATTCAGCTTATATATTTTTTTTTGCAAACTTTGACTTAAAATAGTGATTGGATTGTTATTTTTATTTACCCATGCCATTTCAGGAGTGAATGCCCAATTTAAAACTTCAGCACATTTTTCGAGTGATTTTTGAAATGTATCCAAAAAGCCAACAAAATGAAAATCATAGGGTTGGGAATCCTTCAAATAGTTCATTGATTGGTTTTGGACCCAAGGTAACTCGATAAATTCTTCTAGTAGTAATTGTTTTTCATAAACATAAAAAGTTGTTTTATTATTTATGTCAGGATTTTTCAGTATGTATTGATACAATGATAATGTTCGCTCAATAGGATCCCGAGTCCAAGTGATTTTGCTGATATCAGAAAAAACAGTGTCAAAGGCATCATGTTCAAAATGCCCATGAACACATTCGACATGATAAGGTATATCGCCTTTTCTAATATCAGCACGACTCCATTGTTGATCATAATTAACCCAAATGTTTTGTTGATAAACTGCAGACAGAATTGAGCTAAAGGATGTGCCTCCTGTCTTTGGTATATGAACACTAACAATCATTAAAAATCTTAAAAAACTTCGGGAAAGTTTTCCCAAACAACTCTTTCATACAGTTTTATGTCTTCGTTGTTGTGTTGTAATATTTTTAACTTAGTTGAATCAGAGACTGAGAATTCATTTAACAAATCACAGTGACTAGCATTAATGAAATTTCTAGAATCCATTTTATTTGCTAATTGAAGACGTTCTGAGATTTTTTTTATAGAAATGTTTAATTTTTCAAAAATACCAATATTGACTACTTTATTCATAGGCAAGTGCTTAACATAATGTGCCTGCAAGTTAGTAAAATGAGACGAGCAGGCAAATTCTTCAAAAGTCGGATTCATCTTTCGAAATAATTGCCTTTTATAACCCAAATTTTTCTCAATGTCTCGATTCTGTATTTTCATCTGCTTATTCCAGTAGGAGTAGTGAGATATGAGCCTACTCAAGGGTTCTCTTAACCAAAAAATAAAATTAGCACTCTCAATTTCATTCAGAAAGGAACTCGCAAGAAAATGTCCATGCATAATTGCAGTTCCCTCTTTTTTTTGCTTACACATCTTTTTGAAAAAGACCCATTTTTCTTGATAGGAATCAAGAGAGAGTTCAATGCCATTATGAAAAACCTTAGTAGCATGATTATTAGGACCATAATTAAAAAACAAAATTTCTGGTGAGGCCTTGCGGAGAAATTCCCCAAAAAAAGAACCTGCAGTTTTAGGTATATGTATTGACAGGATTGTTACCATAAATACAAAATTTTATTTGATTCAATTTTTCGTTATTTGAGGGACACCTTGGACTAAAGAATGATTGCTATTAAGTGTTTTATCCCTGATGGGTCGTTTGTGATTTTCGTAATGGATACAATCCATGCGTTCAAACCAAGTTTTCTCTCGTCCGTGCAAGTAACAACATGAAGAAGGTAAAAATAGATTTTGAAATCCCTTGTTTACTAGAAAGTCACAAAGCATGGTTAGGGTTTTAAATGGTTGTTGTCCTAAGATGAAATCTGATGGCAATTTACTTTTCTGAATAACCAGTAAAGCAGGATGAAGAAACCATACATTTTGCGAAAGGATAGCACGGCACTTATCCCCTAAATAATCAAATGGACATGATTCATAAAGCGGTTGCACCATGCCATCTTGATAAAACATTCCTGCAGAGAGAATCCGATTTGTGCCAGGATGAAGCAGTTTGGGACCCACCGCTCCTATGTTTTGAGCTAAACTATGAAAAATAAGCCGTTCTAACCATTCTTCATGCATGGGTTCAATATAACGAGAAGCAAAGATAAAAACTTCTGAATCCTTAGATTCTGGTAAAGACTTGATATCAAGATCAGTATTATATTGATCGGCGTTCAAAATTTTTAAATATGGTCTTTCAACAGTTGGGTCCTTTTTATCAATATGGCTTTTACAACTTATACTGTCATAATAGATCATACATGTCCTCGGGGCAGCAAAGTTCTTCGCAGGTAATATTTCCCAATGGTCGAAGATTTTTTTAATCCGTCCGTTAAGACCTACAGTCTGCAAGTGAGATTCAATTGTTTTATTCTGGGCACGTGAAACCCAGTTTCCTTTTTCAGAAAGCGAAAGCGCGGTAGAACCCTCAGTAGCTCGCCAATGATACAAAACCTCTTCAACATGCCCTATTTCCTCTGCTCTTAATTTGCTTGTTGCACGAAGACACAAATCCCAATCTTGTGCTCCTTCAAAGCCAACGCGAAACCCGCTTATTTCATCAAAGAGCCCTCTTTCGATAGCAATAAGGTGACAAAAATAATTTTGAGATAGCAATAAGCGATAATTCCAACCAGGTTTTAAATAGGGATCAAAATGTTTTCCATTTTCATCAATTTTATCTTCATCCGTGTAAATAATTGATGTGTTAGGTGCTATTTCTAAATATTGCTTTATTCTGTAAAGTGCAAATGGATGAAATTCATCATCTTGATCAATAAAAGTTACCCACTTGCCCTTCGAAATTCTTGCACCCTCATTCAAGGTGGATGATATATGGTTATGAGTATTAAGAAAAGAAACCTGAATTCTAGAATCCAACTCCGAATAGGAATTTAGAATATCTCTCAGTTGTTCATCATTCGAACAGTCATCAACGATAATTAATTCCCAATTGCCGTATACTTGAGATATGATTGAATGTACTGCATTTGCTAAAAAAAATAGATTGGGGTTGTGAGTTGGAAGAATCACTGAGAAGAGAACATTAGTAGTAATATTATTTTCAGTTAATGATGCTTTTGAATCATTTGGGTAATAATGTAAAAATTCGCTGTCTGAAAATTTTTTTTTATCACTAACGTCATGCTTTGTGTCTATTTTGCCTAAAGTTTCTAAGCTGTAACCTCGCGGAATCCTGATAAAAGAGTCGATGAAAGATCCTTTTAACCATGAGTTACACTTACTTATTATCTTCGGAGCCTGGTTGCTTGTAGTCCATGGTAGAACTCTTCTAGAATTTGGATCTGTTATTGTTGAATAGAGCTTCAGCAATCCAACAATTGAGTTCAGTTCAAACTTGCATGTCTTAGCATAGCCAAATACTTCTAGCTCATCGATACCACCTGCCCCTTGGATTCCAGCAATTGGAATTCCTCTTGCTAAACTTTCGAGAAAAGATAGCGGAAAAGGATCTTCCCTAGAAAAACTAAACAGAAGATCTATTTTTCCTAATTCATTCCAAGGTTGCTTCTTTAAACCAGGCATTGAAACTCTATTTCTCCACGAGTCTGGAATGAAATTATCGTAAAACTTTGAACCGTGACCACACCATATCCAAAAAATTTCACGATTGGAAATTTCATGGGGTAAAGAGGGCAAAACTGACAGAAATCTGTCAATGCCTTTTCTGTAATCCATATTCGCTAATATACCAATCGTAAGTTTTTCACTATCTCCTTCATGCGCTGATCTAGAAAAATCATCATGAGATTTTTTTTCAGAAATAAATCCATTTATTACAGAAACTCTTCGTTTACTTATTTTGAAAATATAACATAAGTTTTCCTTAACCTTCATTGAACATGCGATGAAGTAATTTGAATACTCAAAAGTCCCTTTAACGATTGAAGGTTTCATACTCCTAATTGCAAATTCCATTTCGTGAACATAAGTCACGACTATTGGTTTTAAAGGATTGAGAATTTTCAAAATCCAACCATTAGCAATCGTATTGGAAAAGACTAAATCAAAATCTTCAACATTTAGCTGAGAGATTTCATCAAACTTATATATTTCACCAAGATTAGAAAACTTATTTAGTAAAAAATTATTAGTTGGCATTCCGAATAAAAAAGTAAAAGCAGCTTTTTCATGTTTTTTCCAAAATTTACCCAACTCCAACAAGACATTTACAGCACCATTTATTTCACAATTATGTGAAATGAAAAGTATTTTTTTGGGGCACATAGAATTTGAATTCTTAATGACTTACAACTCACCAAGTTTTTTTAAAACTAAAACATCTTGATGATTGCCAATGACTCCTTCATGAAAAAATATGTCACAATGCATACCTCCCAATATAGATATAAGTAAATTTTTAGTCTGTACTATATCGTAATATCTTGCTCCTTCATTACCAATTAAATCAAAAGTTGTATTTCGACCAAGATTAACAAAATTTTTTTTATTCAGCTCGTTAAAATCATAATCATTTAAGTTAAATCTCAAAAGACTACGAATACCATGAAATGACAGTATTATAACTCCACCAACACGAGTTATACGCAATAATTCTTTAATCCAAAGAAACTGATCATTAGGGTTTAAATGAGTTAAGATTGATACGCCGTATATTGCATGAAAATAATTATTTGGAAAATACAAAGGTGGCAAAGAGGATGAAACTTCGAAGTTTCCGGGCAAATTCTCTCTGCACCAGTGTATACTTTCGTAATTGGTGTCGACTCCATAAAAATCCTCATTCTCACCTTTAAGATACCTGCTCACTCTGCCACATCCACAACCCCAATCTAAAATCGGCAAAGGATCATCTATGCCCTGACCAAGATATTTTTTAAAAAGCATATCTAATTTCCTAAAAGATGAAAAACCCTCCAAAATAAAAGCTGAGGGTGCATCTGATCCATGGACTTGGGATCTTAAATTGCTAGGAGGGAGGTTTAAATATGGTCGTTCTTCGAGGGGGAAATAATAATTGTCCAATATCCTATCCTCATAAAACATATTTCTAGAGATAACTATTTCATCAATTTTTGATTTCATTGACTCTCTTTGAACAACTATATTGAACCCTGTTTTTTCAATCTCTTTCCAGAAAGTAAAAACTTCAATTAGATCTACTCGATCTATTTGAAAATAACTTTTTCGCTCATTATTTATAAAGAATTCCAGACTTGCCCACTTGCCCCTATAGGGAACAGCCCAACCACTGATAGAGATTATTGAACTATCGGTCTTGATATCATCTACACACCAAGGTGCAAATTGCAAAAAAACCTCTCGTTGATCTATTAAATTCATAGATTATTCATTATATTTGCGACAGGATTTTTTTTGAAAAAGCGAGGGGTTGATTGGCTAAGCGACATTGCAAGGACTCATTGATCATACACTCGACTAGTCTAGCTAATCTTAAACTTGGAGATTCGATCATTTGTAAAGAATCTTTTAATATGGATTCCTGAAATTCTAGTTTGGACTTTGGAGGCGTTAGTAATTCTCTAACAATTGAGATTATTTTATCTTTTTTTGTAATCGACCAAGCGGCAGGAACATAATGAGGATTTGAAGTATAATCAACTATTGCAACTGGTAAACCTAGAATCATGGATTCTAACATTACAGTAGAAGGCATCGTCACAACAGCACATGATCTTGATAAATCAACATGAAGTGGATTTGAAATACTACTTTCAACATCAATTAAATTAGCCAAATCCTGAGTCACTCTCCATAAAAGAGATACATTGAAAATTTGTTCAATATCTTTTTTATATTGTTTTAAATCACGAAAAGCTTCTATAACTTGTAACTTATCTTCTTTCCTAAACCAAGGAGTCTTTGACGAACAAATTAGTAAATTTGAATCACATTTTTTTTCGGTTTCATTAGCTAAGCCCTCTAACCGGGGAAGGCCCACAGATTCACATTTACCTATATTTTCCACTATGGATTCAAGGAATCGTACTTGTGAATCTCCAATACAAGCTAGTTTATGACCAAGTATCGGATTAAAAACACCTGATGTAACAGCATGTTTCTGCCTCCAGGAATTTCGGTACTCTAAAATTCCGTCTGCTAAGATTAAAACAGGGATTTGATGCTCGACACTCCTTCTGATGATAGCACAAGGTTCGGGACGATAAGTATCATGGGTTATAATAATTGAACAATCTTCAGGAGCAGTCCAATTTTCATCAAAATTATTAACAAAGGAAAATGGATGCTGGAGATAATCAGTCCATTTCTCGTAACAAGAATTAGTAGAACTTCTTGTCAGTATATATATCATAGATTTTGATAATTTCTTGGATCATACTCAAAATAATCAAAATCTCTTTGATATATTTCTGAAATCAAAGTAGCGGTAGAAGCATTAATGAGATTATTATAACCGAGGGCTATATAACGATTATGGCAAAACTTATTAGATTGGGATGAAAAATCCCTACTTTCTATTTTATAAAAACTATTATAAGAAGTTTTGTTGGATATTTTTGGAAGGTAGCATTTCAAACCAAGAGACTGATTTATTTTTCCCAAGTCTTCAGCTAAACTTTCTTGTCTTATAATAAAATCAGGAATAACACGAAAATTAGTATTTCTCGGAACCTGAGTTTCCCAATGCCTGTCTATGTGGAAGCCCTCCGTCATACAAATTTGTATAAATTTCAAATATTCAACGAAACTTATATCAAACAATTTACAAGCCCTTTGTCTATGCTGATTGAAGTTATCAACAAAACTTCGTGCAAAAGGTTCAAGATCACCATAATTTAAAATTGGTATGCGGTGTTTTACATAAAATTTATTTATGAAAGTAGAAACAGACCTAGTGTAGGGGTTTCTACAAAGGAAAATTGATTTATAATTCTCGTTTAAGACGAATTCTTGAGCTTTCTCTGCTTGGCAAGCATAACCAAATTTTGCTAGCATTCGTCTATTAATAACTTGAGGTACCTTTTCAGACTCAAAAATATTGTGAATAAACCATTTTGATATGGCAGTACTACCACATTTGGGGGACCAAAAAAGAACAAACTTTTTTTCGTGAGAAATGTAGGCTTGGCCAATCACTATATTTAGTATTGAGGCACTTCATAATCAAAGTATTCCATTGCATGCCCACATATTTCCACAAAGGTTTTTTTCTCGATATCCGAAAAACTTTTCCATCTGAAAATTCGGTTTTTTAAACTATCTTTAACTGCATCACTTGTAGTTATTTTAGTCGGGTGGCAAAAGGTTTGGGACGCAAAATTTACACAGTTATCGTCATTTAAAATTTCAAGATGATTAAAGATACTAGCAAACATTTCTTTTATTCCATCGTTTCCATGCATTTTTTCATGTCTTAACAGCAAGAAACTTGGATGCATCATTCCAGTTTTACAAACATCTAAGGAATTGGCCCAAATTCGACAG
>CALKDJ010000163.1 GCA_938084195.1 uncultured Methylophilaceae bacterium | reverse complement strand
ATTTCCGATTTCATAATTAAAGACAAACGCGTTTTCATCCGGGCTGATTTGAATGTGCCAATGCAATCAGGAATTATTTCATCAGAAAATCGAATCAAAGCTTCATTACCCACTATTAGATATGCTTTGAAGGCTGGGGCAAAAGTGATGGTCACATCTCACCTAGGCAGACCTGCGGAGGGCCATTTTACTGAGAAAGATTCCCTTGCACCTGTTGCAGAGTATCTCAGTAAAGAATTAAGTCAACCAGTTTCACTCATTAAAGAATGGACACAAAAATCATTTACGGTGGACTCTGGAGAATTAGTTGTTTTAGAAAATTGTAGATTTAATGTTGGAGAAAAGGCCAATGATGAATCACTTGCAAAGTTATATGCAAAGCTAACTGATGTATTCGTGATGGATGCGTTCGGCACGGCTCATCGTAAACAAGCATCAACTTATGGCATTGCAGAATTTTGTCCCAAAGTGTGTGCCGGCCTATTATTTAAAAGTGAGCTTGAGGCATTAGAAAAGGTTATCTCTGAACCAAAATTACCAATGGTAGCAATAGTTGGTGGTAGCAAAGTTTCAACAAAACTAACTATTTTAGATAAACTTTCCGATAAGGTAGATCAATTAATTCTAGGAGGAGGTATTGCAAATACTTTCTTAAAAGCCCAAGGATTCAATATAGGTAAATCACTATGTGAAGATGATTTTATTCCCTCAGCCAAAAAAATTATCCATAAACTTGAGTCGAGGGGAGCCTCACTTCCTCCAGTGACAGATGTGGTGTGTGGTAAAAATTTGAACGAAAAAGAACCTGCAGTCATTAAGAGTATTCATGAAGTATTGGAGGATGATATGATTTTTGATTTAGGACCTAAGTCAATGATTTCTATCTCTGAAAAAATAAAGCAAGCAAAAACTATTTTATGGAATGGTCCTATTGGAGTTTTTGAATTCAAACAATTTGCAAGTGGGACGGAAACTTTAGCTCATGCTGTGGCTAATTCTATGGCTTTTTCTTTGGCGGGAGGAGGCGATACAATAGCTGCGATAGAGTCATATGGGATGGAAAATAATCTCTCTTATGTATCTACTGCTGGTGGGGCTTTCTTAGAATTTGTTGAAGGAAAAAAATTACCCGCCATTGAAATTCTTGAGCGACGAACAAATTAATATGGCGCTGCACTCATCTCAATTAAAAAATTTATCACTTATCAATAAAGGCAAGGTGAGGGATATCTATGACCTTGATGATGATAAGCTTTTAATTGTCACAACGGATCGTTTATCAGCCTTCGACGTCATTATGTCTGAGCCTATACCAAGTAAGGGTAGGGTTTTAACGCAGATGTCTAATTTTTGGTTTGAGAAGTTAGCACATATAATTCCTAATCATTTGCTTGAAGATGATCCAAAAAGCTTTGTTAGTGAGGGTGAGATTGAACAAATTGACGGCCGTTCGATTGTAGTAAAAAAATTATCCCCAATACCTGTTGAGGCAATTGTAAGAGGATATTTGGTAGGAAGTGGGTGGAAGGAATATCAAGAATCAAATACTGTCTGCGGTATTAATCTCCCCAATGATTTACAACAGGCATCAAAATTACGAAACCCTATTTTTACTCCATCAAGTAAGGCCTCTCAGGGAGAGCATGATGAAAATATATCCATATCGACGTGTGAGGCATTAATCGGAAAAGATTTATCAAAGCAAATTTCTAAAATAAGCTTAGAGCTCTACCAAGCTGCCTCAGTGTTTGCAGAATCTAAAGGCATTATTATTGCGGATACGAAATTTGAGTTTGGTTTAGACAAAGAAGGTAACCTTCATTTAATTGATGAGGTGCTTACCCCTGACTCTTCAAGGTTTTGGTCCAAAGAAGACTATCAAACGGGCATATCACCCCCAAGCTTTGATAAGCAATATGTAAGAGACTGGTTGGAGTCGGTAAACTGGAATAAAAGTGTGCCAGCACCTAATCTACCAGAAGAGATAGTAGCCAATACCTCTGCTAAATATCTTGAAGTTTATTCACGTTTAAGTAAATAAAATCGCTTGTGAATATAAAAAAGATATCTGCCCTTCAAGCTATTCTTTTAGCACTGGGGATTACAGGTCTCATCAATGGAGTAATATTTTCTTATCAAACAGATGGTGTTACAGGGATAAATGCACAAAACAGCGAATTTTTCTTCCCTTCCTCTAAAATCATTGGATCTGTTTGGACGTTTTTAGTGGCATGCTTAGCCTTTAGTTTTTCACGAGTTGTAAAACAAAATACAACCCTTGCTGCATGGATTTTTGGATTATTTCTGATATGTATTCTTTACCCAATTTACACCCTTGGTTTCTCTTCTTTACCAAATATGATACTTGGAAATTTATTTACCATAGCCTTAGCAAGCTTTATTTCAGGTGCTCTATTTACTCTCTATAAACTTGAATCATTCCTTACTTTTTTCATACCAGTATGGGTTATTTTTGTAAGTTATTTAATGTTTATAATTAATTAAATATTTTTTAGCCAAAAAAAACCTGCGTAATAGCAGGTTTTTTTATTTTTCTTTGTGAATTATAAGATTGGCACAATGAGCAATGCAACAATATTAATAATTTTGATTAAAGGATTGATTGCTGGGCCTGCAGTATCTTTATAAGGATCACCTACAGTATCTCCAGTCACTGAAGCTTTATGCGCCTCAGAACCTTTACCACCATGGTTACCGTCCTCAATATGTTTCTTAGCATTATCCCATGCTCCACCACCTGTACACATTGAAATAGCTACAAAAAGACCAGTGATGATTGTTCCCATTAAAAGTCCACCCAATGCTTGTGGTCCTAAGAAGACACCAACAAGAACTGGAACTGCTACTGGAAGAATTGATGGTATCACCATCTCTTTAATAGCAGATGTAGTTAACAAATCTACCGCTTTAGCATAATCTGGCTGACCTTTACCAGTCATAATACCTTTGATTGTTTTAAACTGACGTCTAACTTCCTCAACAACAGAAGCTGCTGCTCTCCCAACTGCTTCCATAGCCATAGCGGCAAAAAGGAAAGGAATTAGTCCTCCGATAAATAGGCCAATAATTACCATAGGTTCACTTAAGTCGAAAGAGGCCCTAATATTGTAATGATCTAACTTGTGAGTGTAATCAGCAAAAAGAACTAAAGCAGCAAGACCTGCTGAACCAATAGCATATCCTTTAGTGACCGCCTTCGTTGTGTTACCAACAGCATCAAGTG
>CALKDJ010000162.1 GCA_938084195.1 uncultured Methylophilaceae bacterium | reverse complement strand
TTTTGGGTTGTTTGAGCAATTGCTTGAAACAATTAAGTTTGAGATTACAAGGGTTTTAATGCTTGTTATCGTAAAAGATGAAAATGAAGCTAAAAAAATTGATAAGAGGAATCAAGAAGTGTTAGAAAGTACTCAATCCAGTGAGCCAGATTCTCAAAATGAGAAGTGTTTGAATAATATACATGGTGAGAGAAAAATAGGTAGGAACGAAGTATGCCCTTCTACTGGTAAAAAGTATAAACATTGTTGTGGAGCCCTAAATTAAATGAGTGAGTTAGATAATAATGCGGAATCACCATGTGTCGGAGTATGTCAGTATAACGAAGAAGAATTTTGTGCTGGATGTTTTCGAAGCGCTAAAGAAATATCTGAATGGGCAATGATGTCTAAAGAAGAAAAGCTTAAAGTCATCGAGATATTGCCCTCAAGAATGGAAGACTTATTTTAAGATTTACCTTTGTACTCGCAATATTCAAAGATTGCACATTTGTTACATATTGGTTTTTGAGCTTTACACACATATCTTCCATGCAAAATTAAAAGATGATGAGCATCAGCAAGAAATTCCTTTGGTATCAGTTTTGTAAGTCTTTTTTCTACCTCCAGTGGATTTTTCCCTGGCCCCAGATTTATTCTATTTGCCAACCTAAAAATATGGGTGTCCACTGCTATGACAGGATCCCCGAAAATAGTATTTAGTATGACGTTTGCTGTTTTACGACCAACACCCGGTAAACTTTCTAATATAGAGCGGTCGTGAGGAACTTTACCTGCATAATTTGTTTCAATAATCTTGCTTGTTAAGCTTATATTTTTGGCTTTATTTTTATAAAGACCTATTGTTTTTATATACAATTCTATTTCATTTATGGGTAACCCACTAAGCTCTTTTGCCGTCCCTGCGAGAGAGAATAATTTTCTTGTTGCTTTATTTACCGATGTGTCAGTTGCCTGGGCAGATAAGATAACTGCAATCAACAGTTGGAAGGGGGATGAGTAATTAAGCTCTGTCTTTGCATTTGGAATTGATTCTTTTAAGGTCGAAAATATGACTCTTCGTTTTTCTAAATTCATTTCTTTATTCTTGCCATTGCATCTGCAATAGCTTGCCTCTTCTCTTTTGAGGAAACCCTGAGTCTTCTGTTAGCTTTTGCTTCAATTTTTGCTCTTTCCATCCTATGATTTCTAAACTCAAATCTTCCTCTTGCGATGTCGGATTTTCGCTTCTTTTCAATTTCATTTTCTTTAATTTTTAAGGGCTCCATTTCTATGCAATCAACAGGACACGGCTCGACACATAATTCACATCCTGTGCATTCATCTTGGATAACCGTATGCATTTGTTTAGCCGCACCTAAAATTGCATCCACTGGACAAGCTAGGATACAAAGTGTACATCCTATGCAATCATCTTCCTTAATAATTGCTGAGGATTTTGGTTTAATGACCCCGTATTTTTTATTTAATGGTTTGTACTCAACTTGTAATAATTTTGCAATTTTTACAATGCCATTTTTACCACCAGGAGGACATTGATTGATATCAGCTTTTCCCTCTGAAATAGCCTTTGCATAGGGTTTGCAGCCAGAAAAATCACACTTTCCGCATTGGGTTTGTGGGAGTATGTCATTAATTTTTTCAGTAATATCATCAAGCATGCTGAAATAATAATGGTTTTTTTAAAAAAAAGCATTGCGGATGAAATTTTATATTTAAAGTATAATCGTTCGGATACATAAGTAACTAGCATTAACTTACACACAAATTTGATTATTGGTTTAAAAAATATATGGAAGAGTGGCAAGAAGGTGAAATTATTGAAAATAAGAAATGGACAGAAAACCTTGCTTCATTAAAAATAAAAGCAAACATTAATCTTCATAAAGCTGGACAATTTACTAGACTTGGTCTAAAAAATGGTGATGATCTAGTGACCCGTTCATACTCATACGCTAGCGCTCCACAAGATGACCTACTTGAAATAATTTATGTAAACATTCCTAATGGTATATTTTCACCAAGATTACATCAGTTGAAACGTGGGGATAAGATATTAGTAATGAGTCAGGCAATTGGTTATTTTACTTTAGATGAAATACCTGAGGGAAAAAATTTATGGATGTTAGCCACTGGAACAGCACTCGGTGTATTTTTATCAATTTTAAAGACTGCATTACCCTGGAAAAGATTTGAAAAAATTATATTAATACACGGAGTGCGTTACGCAGAAGAATTGATTTATCAGGACTTAATAAGTGACCTAAAAAACAAATATTCAAATCAATTCGAGTATCTAAGCTCCGTCACCAGAAACAGAATTGAAAACTCTTTTAATTTCAGAATACCCGAAGGGCTGCAATCAAGAGCATTTCAGAAACATACGCAAATAGAGATAAATTCAGACTCACAATTTATGATTTGTGGAAATCCAGAAATGATTAAAGAAACTACGGAGGTATTAAAAAGTTTTGGTCTTAATAAAAATCGAAGAGCAAAGCCTGGAAATATTACGGTAGAAAGATATTGGGTGTGATAGTCATGACGTTAAATTTTTAATCAGTCTATATAACTTTACATTTTTGAGTATATAGGTCCACTTCCTCCCTCAGGGGGAACCCAGTTGATATTCTGCTTTGGGTCCTTAATATCACAGGTTTTACAGTGAATACAATTCTGACCATTTATTTGTAATTTAATTGAATCGTTATCCTTAATAATCTCGTAAACCCCTGCAGGACAATACCGTTGTTCAGGTGAATCATATTTTGGGTAATTATGTTTCGTAGGTATATCCTCATTCAATAATTGAAGATGGCAAGGTTGGTTCGCTTCGTGACCAATATTACTGAGACTTATTGAATTTAATTTATCAAAAGTGATAATATTATCTGGCTTAGGGTAAGTAATCGATTTAGCTTTTTTAATATCTATTAATGTTTCGTGATCGGCTTTTCTGTGATGAAGGGTCCATGGCAGATATAATCTAAAAGAGGCTAACCACATTTCCATACCCCCAAAAATCATACCTAATCGAGTTCCAAATTTTGCTATTAATGGCTTAATATTTCTTACTGCATACAGATCGTTCCAAACCCAAGAACCTCTCATTCTCTCATTGTATTTAACTAACAAACTATTTTTAATTGTTTCAGGATGTATAATTGCCTCCACAACAGCCTCTGCTCCCAACATCCCAGATTTCATTGCATTATGAGTGCCTTTAATCCTTGGTACATTAACCACTCCAGCACTACAACCAATTAAAAGACCACCTGGAAAAGCAAGATCGGGCCATGACTGGATACCTCCCTCGTTAATGGCTCTAGCTCCATAACTTATTCTCTCGGCACCAGCCAATAATTTCTTAGTCCTAGGATGTGTTTTAAAACGCTGGAATTCATCAAATGGAGAAAGATAAGGATTGGAATAATCAAGGTGGACTACAAAGCCTAATGAAACATAATTTTCACCATAGTGGTATGTAAATGAGCCACCCCCAGTATCATCTTGTAAAGGCCAACCAAGACTATGTTCTACGAGACCAGGTTCATGGTTTTCCTTTTTTACGCGCCATATTTCTTTAAAACCAAGCCCATATTTTTGTGGGTCACTATTTTTTCTTAGTAATAATGTTTGTTCTATTTGTTTAGTAATAGATCCTCTAGTGCCCTCAGCTACTAAGGTATATTTGGCATGAATTTCTATACCGGGTACAAAATTAGGAGTCTCATGACCTTCAGCATCTCTTCCCATATCACCGGTAAGGATACCAATGAGTTGATTTTGGTCATTAAATAGGGGTTCTTGGGCAGTAAAACCTGGATAAATTTCAATACCGAGATGTTCTGCTTCTTTTGAAAGCCAATTACTCAAGTCTCCCAAACTAGCAATATAGTTATCCTTGTTACTCATTAAAGGAGGTATCAAGATTTGAGGAATTGTAATATGACCCTTTTCACTCAATAAATTAAAAGTATCTTTTTTTACC
>CALKDJ010000161.1 GCA_938084195.1 uncultured Methylophilaceae bacterium | reverse complement strand
TATCTTGGCCGTAATTGATAGAACAATCCACAGCCAAAAGCACCGAGCTAAAACTAAGGCTAAATAAGGCATATAGAGTATTTCTTAGAAGTTTATATTTTACTTTCATAAGGTGATATATAAGATTTTAAACTTTTCTTAGTTTAGGAAGGTGGTTGGTAGTGAATGTCAAAGTACTTACGAATGTATATACGAATGACTATTTTTGATAAGATTTTTGGGCTAACTTGCAGTTTTTATTGGGGATGTGGCTAGATATATTGGCGTCCCCAAGGGAAACCAAGGTATCTTTTCCAAGTGTCCCAAAGTAGTTCCTTAACCCCATTAAATATAGTTATTTAAGCTATTTAGTACCTCCAAGTGTTTCACTAAATATCTGTTAATCCTACTTAAAAGGTGGGACGAAAGGTGGGACGAATGTTATACTTGTTGAGAGTTATTAATTGAGATCTTAAATAGGGGGAAAGTATGGAATTGGTTTTATTTTTAGGTGGCTTTGCAGGTGCAGTATTGATTGGTTATGGAGCAGGTTTAATTAATGGTGCTAAAAAAGCCAATGGAAATAAAGGAGAATACTTTATTTATGTTGGCATAGCAGTGTGTGTTGGTATTGGTGTTTATCGAAATGTCTATGGTTATGTGATTTGATGCTTTATGGCTCAATCAATTAACAAGCTATCTAATTTAGAAGTTCAAAATGCTGTTTGTCCTAAAGATAAAAACTTTATCCTCCTCAATGATGGAGGTAATTTATCTCTTAGAGTAATTAAAGGGGGTAATAAATATTGGTTTACTAGACTGTCTATCAATTCTAAGAAAGTAGATAGAGGTATTGGTAATTATCCTGAGATCAGCCTTCAAAAAGCTAGAGAGATCAGAAATGCCTATAAGACCTTAGCTCTTCAAGGAATAGACCCTAAGGTAGAGAAGGAGAAGCAAAAGTTCTCAGCTACCAATAGTCAAAGCTTAACCTTCGGTAAGATGTTCCAACAAGCATATGACCATAAATCTAAAACCTGGTCGGAAGGGCATTGTAAGAGAACTAGTCTCAGCTTTGGGAAGTATCTAGGATCAATCAAAGACTTACCATTGGCTTCCATATCAGACACGATAGTCTTAGATGTATTAGAGGAGGTTCATAAACAAGCTCCCGCTACCACTAAAAAAGTAAAAGAGTTGATATCTATTGTCTATCAGTTCGCTATGGAGAAGAGGATTTATACAGGATTGAATCCTACTCTCACCTTGAGAAACAATAGCCTCCTTAAAGCCCCTGATCCTATTCATCATAAAGCTCTAGATCAAAATGATATTGGGCACTTTTTATATCTATTAGATAGCTATAACAACCCAATCAATAAAGTATTTCTCTATGTTGTATGGAATACAGGTCTTAGATCAAATTCACTAAGACAATTAAGATGGTCTTGGATTGATAAAAGAGAGTCAGCTATTAATATACCTAAAGAGTTTATGAAGACCAGAACACCTTTTAAATGTCCTTTAACTACTAAAGCCTTAAGCATGATTGAAAGTCTAAGGGGTATAGATAAGACCTATGTCTTTTTAGGTAATAAGAATAAGCCAGTATCAGATAGCACCCCTAGGATAGCTTTTCAAAAGCTGATAGCTATGAGTATTCCTGGTGGTGAGGATATATCTATTCACGGCTTTAGAACGACGCTTAACTTAGTAGCCACTAGGAGTCATAAGTTTAGTACTGAGGTCATAGAATCTCAGCTTACTCATGCTTACGCTCAAAAGATACGAAGAGTTTATCTAGGTAATCTAGACTACTTTGATGAGAGGAAAGAGTTATTAAATTGGTATGAAGAATGGGGTGCTGAGGAGAAGCAAACGTTTATAGAAAATAATGGATTAGATGAGAGTAAAGCAAAAGTAGTGTCTGGAGATTTATTTTAATAAAAAAATACCCCTCTCATGCTAATTTATGAGAGGGGGCGCACTTAGTTACAGCTAAGCCCTGATTAATATATAAGCTAGGAATCCCCCCATGAATGAAAGAGGCATAAGCACTTATTATTAATTGACATGGTTACAAACCCCACTCATGCCTTGGGTATGTGACTCGACAAGAAAGACAAAAAAAATAGTCACTTATAACTTAAGAGTAGATAGGCAAGTAAAAAGGTTATTTTTTTATTTGTTAATCTTTATAAAAAAGATGGGATCACCGAATCACCTTCTATTTGCGACATTACTCATATTTCACATATATGAGAAGGGAAAGCAAAACAAAAATTTATCAAGTTTTCGCTATCCATACTAAGAAAAATTCAGAGGGGACAATCAAATGACAAAAATAAGAAAGGAATTCTCAATAGGACCAAATTGGGAAGACAAAGAATGGATGACTAGAATATGCAGTGAACTTAGGTTCAAGCGAAAAACTAAAAAATATAATCTCTTGGAGATTGAGATCCTCGAAGTGTTAGAAAGAGAGCTTAAAGAAAGACGAGTTGAAGAAAAAGAAATAGAATATTGGGATAAACTGAACATTTGGGGTTGCATTGGTAAAACAAAATAACCTTTTTAATTGCCTATCTACTTTTAAGATATTCAACAAGAAACTATAGGGAGTAAGAAAATGATTTTTGAAACACTATCAAAATTTATTATGCAAACTAAAGAGGGCAGTCTTAAGACAGCTTCATATCCAAAGGAATATTTAGATTTAAAAATGAAAGTATCATTTGGAATGGGGCAACTCGCTAATGTACCTTGGATAAGCTTTACAGCCCCTGAGATGTCTGCAAGTAATGGTTACTTCCCAGTTTACTTATTTTATAAGGAACAAAACATCCTTATTCTTTCTTATGGCATCAGTGAAACATCAGAGTATGGAGAAGGATGGTCGACAGCAGTAACAGAGCATAAACAAAGAATTTCAGAAGTAATAAACAAACCAAAGTATGGTGATTCATATGTATCTGAAATATATGTTCCTGAAATTAAGGACAACAAAGTTGTATTCACAAAAGATGGCAATGAAGTTTCAAGCGAGCAAGTTGAAATGGAGTTAGTAGAAATAACTAATTTTTATAAAAAGAGTGTTGATATAGAGATTCGAAATGAGGATTCTTCTGTCAATCAAGGCATTTTTTACATGGAAAAACAATTAGAAGATTTCATTATTTCTAATTGGGATGAGACTGAGCTTGGGAAAAAATATGACCTTTTAATCGAGGAAGGGGAATGTATAAGTCAACAATATAGAACTGATATCGGCATCATAGATATCCTAGCAAAAGATAAGAAAACTCAAAATTATGTCGTTATTGAGCTTAAAAAAGGTCAAAGTAGTGATGAGACTGTTGGGCAAGCAATGCGATATATGGGTTGGATTAAGGAAAAAAAGAATGACCCAAATGTAAAAGGAATAATCATTGCAAGTAGTTTTGACAAAAAACTTCACTATGCAGTTAATATGATTCCTGACATCGATATTTTTTCATATGAGGTAGATTTCAAACTTAAACCTCACAATCAAAATTAGATATAAATTCAAAAAAAGTAACCTTTTTAATAAGCAATCTAC
>CALKDJ010000160.1 GCA_938084195.1 uncultured Methylophilaceae bacterium | reverse complement strand
CAATAAAAGTGATGCGCAATCAATTAAAAACTTGGTTAAAATATTAGAAAAAAACCATAAAAATTTATTAGTTGAGCAGACTAGAGTTAATCGTCCTTGGGGATGGTTTGAGACCCTAGAAGAGGGCAATACCTTTAAGGTCAAGCGTATCCAGATCGACCCAGGAAAATCGATTAGCTTACAACGTCATCAAAAGCGCTCCGAGCACTGGGTAGTGGTGAAGGGTGTAGCCACAATTACCAAAGATAATGAAAAATTTAACCTAATAGAAAACCAATCAACTTACATTGAAAAAAAACAAATCCACCAGATCACCAATAACACAGATCAAAATCTACAGATTATTGAGGTACAATCCGGAAGATATTTAGGTGAAGATGATATACAACGACTTAAGGACAAATATGGCCGATAAAAAAGTAGCACTCATTACTGGAATCACTGGGCAAGATGGATCTTATCTTGCGGAATTTCTTCTTGATAAAGGGTACATTGTTCATGGTGTAAAGCGACGAGCTTCATCCTTTAATACAGCTCGAATTGATCACCTTTATCGAGACTCACATGAGGATAACATTTCTTTCTTTCTTCATTACGGTGATATGACTGACACATCTAATTTAACCCGTTTAATTAAACAAACTCAACCTGATGAGATATACAATCTGGCTGCACAAAGTCATGTGGCGGTTAGCTTTGAAGAGCCTGAATATACCGCGAATGTTGATGGGTTAGGTGCATTGCGAATTCTGGAGGCCATACGTATCCTTGGGATGGAAAAGAAAACGCGTCTCTATCAAGCTTCAACTTCCGAATTGTATGGCTTGGTGCAAGAAACTCCTCAGAGGGAAACGACACCCTTTTATCCTCGTTCTCCATATGCGGTTGCCAAGTTATATGCCTACTGGATAGCCATTAACTATCGTGAAGCTTATGGAATATACGCCTGTAATGGAATACTGTTTAACCATGAGTCTCCTGTTCGAGGTGAAACTTTTGTTACTCGAAAAATTACACGTGCATTAGCGCGTATCAAGCTTGGACTGCAAGATTGTTTGTATCTTGGCAACTTGGATGCCATGCGCGACTGGGGCCATGCAAAAGACTATGTGGAAATGCAATGGTTAATGTTACAGCAAGATTCACCTGAGGATTTTGTAATTGCAACGGGCATTCAATTTAGTGTTCGAAATTTTGTAAATGCTGCCGCAAAAGAGTTAGATATGAAGATTAAGTGGGAAGGGGCTGGTATTGATGAAAAAGGCTATTGGCAGGACAAAAATATTGTTCAAGTAGATGAACGATATTATAGACCAACTGAAGTAGAGACTTTGCTGGGTGACCCTACTAAAGCCAAACAAAGGCTAGGTTGGTCACCAAAAATAACATTCGATGAGCTAGTTGCTGAAATGGTGCGAGAGGATTATAAATCAGCGCAGCGTGATGAGCTGGTGAAAGGCCATGGGTTTAAAATAAATGACTTTAACGAGTAATAGTTTTCTAGAAAATATATTAAGTTAATGACTACATGAATGCATACCAATCAATTTTTAGGCGAGGAGGATACTGTTAAATTCGATGATATTTACGGCCGGGTCAAAAAAGATGAATAAAGATTTAAAAAAAAATTCTCCTATTATTAAAAGTCTCTGGAATTTTCTTTCTAAGAGACGGAAGAAACAAATTGTAGGCTTATTAATTCTTATGGTTTTAACTTCATTTTTTGAGGTTATAGGTATTGGTGTCGTGCTACCTTTTTTAGGAGTCCTTGCAGCACCTGAACATTTATTTCAATATCCACTAATGCAACCTTTCATAAAATTTTTAGACATTTCGGAGTCCAGTGAACTTATTTTGCCAATAACTATTTTATTTATCATAACTGTAATTTTTGTGGGTACAATTAGGACTGTATTACTTTACGCAATAACAAGACTTTCATGCGCAATTGGATCTGATATTAGTGTAGGCCTCTATCGTCAAACTCTTTATCAAGACTATGCAGTTCATTTACAGCTTAACAGTAGTAAAATTATCAATTTAATCACTAACAAAACAAATATAGTAATCAACCAAATAATTTATCCCACGCTCATTTTGATAAGCTCCATTCTTGTATTAATAGCTGTAATAACCACTTTATTTTTCGTGGATACAGTTGCAACGTTGACGGCATTTTTTGGGTTTGGATTCTTTTATTGCCTAGTAATTTATTTCACCCGTGAAAAACTTAAAAATAATAGTCTCTGTATTGCTGATCAAACCTCAAAGATGGTTAAATTATTGCAAGAAGGACTGGGTGGGATACGAGATGTACTTATAGATGGGACACAAAAATTTTACTGTCAACTCTATGATATTGCAGATTCAACCTTTCGTCGGGCCGCTGGAAATAATCAATTTATCAGCGGAAGCCCTAAATATTTATTGGAAGCAATAGGAATGATACTTATTGCTGTGCTTGCATATGTAATTTTTCAGCAAAATGGAATCTCAACAGCATTGCCAGTGCTTGGTACACTTGCGCTTGGTGCTCAACGACTTCTTCCAATCTCACAGCAGGCGTTTAACTCATATGGCCTTATTAATGGAGCTAAATCTTCTTTTAAAGACGTTATGCATTTATTAGAGCAACCATCGGCAAAGCACGCAGATCAAGCATCCCTTAAACCTATACCCTTTGAAAAAGAAATTAAATTAGACAACGTAAGTTTCCGTTATACCGAAGAAGCTCCTCTAGTTTTAAAGGACATTAGTGTAACTATAAAAAAAGGTGAGCGCGTTGGTTTTGTTGGTAAAACTGGTAGCGGTAAAAGTACCATGCTTGATATTATTATGGGTTTACTATCACCATCAAGTGGACAACTTATTGTTGATCATCAATCAATTAATATTCAAAACCGGAGTGCTTGGCAATCACACATCGCTCATGTCCCACAAAATATATTCTTATCTGATACTTCTGTAGCAGAGAATATTGCATTTGGAGTTAGCTTAGAAAAAATTAATTATAAAAGAGTAAGGGAGGCTTCTAAAAATGCACAAATTGCTGAGTTAATTGAGGGGTGGCCTGAGCAGTATCAAACATTAGTAGGTGAAAGAGGAATTAGATTGTCTGGTGGACAGCGTCAGCGAATAGGTATCGCTAGAGCCCTTTATAAAAAAGCAAGTGTACTTATTTTTGATGAGGCAACTAGTGCGCTTGACAGCACAACTGAGCAATCAGTCATGAGTGCGATAGAAGATTTAGGGAAAGATCTAACGATATTCATCATCGCTCATAGAGTAACCACACTGAAATCATGTAATAAAATATTTAACTTGGAAAAAGATAATAAGATTCATATTGTAAATTACAACGAAGTTTTGGGCATTAAATATAAAAAATAAGGCAAAAAAAATATGATAAAGAATTCATCTGTACTAATTACTGGCGGAACAGGTTCATTTGGAAACACTTTTGTCCCAATGACCTTGAATAAATATAAACTAAAAAAAATTGTTATTTTTTCACGAGACGAGATGAAACAATGGGAAATGGCCAAATTATTTAAAGAGGATCCTCGTGTTCGTTTTATGATTGGAGATGTACGTGACAAAGATCGGCTTTATCGTGCATTGGATGGTATAGATTATGTTGTCCATGCTGCTGCTACAAAAATAGTTCCAACTGCTGAGTACGACCCTTTTGAATGCGTCAAAACAAATGTAATTGGTGGAATGAATCTTATTGATGCATGTATAGATAAAAAAGTTAAAAAGATTATTGCTTTATCAACTGATAAAGCAAGTAGCCCGATAAATTTGTATGGAGCAACTAAATTAACATCTGATAAATTGTTTGTTTCTGGAAATTCATATACTGGAAATCACGACACCTATTTTTCAGTTGTAAGGTACGGAAACGTAATGGGGTCACGTGGTTCAGTAATTCCATTTTTTATGTCTATTGAAAAAGATCAATCGATACCAATCACCGATAAACATATGACACGATTTATGATTTCTTTAGAAGAAGCCGTTAAGTTAGTTTGGCATGCTTTTGATGATATGGTTGGCGGTGAAATCTATGTCAAGAAGATTCCATCTATGAAGATAACAGATATTGCCCTTGCTGTTAATGAAAAAGCTAAGCAAGTAGAGGTTGGTATTCGACCAGGAGAGAAGTTACACGAGCAGATGATTGGTTCAGAAGATGCTCCTAATACATACGAATATCCTGAATATTTTAAAATATTGCCCTCTATAAATAATTGGAATAAAGATTCAATTAGAATAGGTAACGGCATTAAGGTAGATCCAAACTTTTTATATTGTTCTGATAATAATAAAGATTGGATGGAAGTTTCTAATCTCAAGGAATGGATAGAAGTAAATCGTAAGAAAATAGGGAATATATAAAAGTGATTCCATATGGAAGGCAGGATATTAGTCAGTCTGATATTGATGCAGTTACCAATGTCTTAAAATCTGACTTTTTAACACAAGGCCCACAAGTGCCTTTATTTGAGAAAATAGTTTCAGATTATTGTGGTGCAGAATATGGAGTGGCAGTTAATAGTGCCACCTCAGCATTGCATATCGCTTGTTTGGCTTTAAGACTTGGGAGGGGTGATTGGCTTTGGACAAGCCCAAATTCTTTTGTAGCCTCCGCTAATTGTGGGTTGTATTGTGGTGCTAAGGTTGATTTTGTTGATATTGATCCAAAAACCTATAACTTATGCACAGAAGAATTAGAAAAAAAGTTAATTCAAGCTAAGCAAGATAATAAACTACCAAAAATTGTTATCCCTGTGCATTTTGCTGGCCAATCTTGTGATATGAAAAAAATCCATTCCCTTGCTGAAGAATACGGATTTAAAATTATTGAAGATGCCTCTCATGCCATTGGAGGTAAGTACTTAGATCAGCCTATTGGTAGCTGCCAATATTCTGATATAACAGTGTTTAGTTTTCATCCAGTTAAGATTATTACAACAGCAGAGGGCGGATTAGCAACTACAAATGATAAAGAACTCTTGACTCGTATGCAACTATTTCGCACTCATGGGATAACTCGAGATTCGCAGTTAATGACTAAAGAGTCCGAAGGGGGTTGGTATTATCAGCAAGTCGATTTAGGATTTAACTATCGAATGAATGAGTTACAGGCGGCATTGGGAGTTTCTCAAATGGAGCGTTTGGAAAAATTTGTTTCTATGCGTCATCAATGCCAACAAAGATATGATGAGTTATTGAGGAATTTTCCACTCATCATTCCTCATCAAAGTCCTCATAGCTATTCTGCATTGCATTTGTATCCGATTCTAATAGATTTAAACAAAGTAAGCAAAACTCGTGAACAAATTTTCAATGAACTTAGAGAGGAAGGTATTGGTGTAAATGTTCACTATATCCCTATTCATACCCAACCTCATTTCCAAAAGCTTGGATTCAAAGAGGGTGATTTTCCAAATTCGGAAGCTTATTACAAAAGAGTTATAACTCTTCCATTGTATAGCTCTATGAAGCTAGAACAACAAGACAAAGTAAATAACGCCCTAAGGAAAGTATTTCAATGAATATATGCGTCATTCCGGCAAGAGGTGGAAGTAAGCGCATACAAAAAAAGAATATAAAAAATTTTAATGGTAAGCCTATTATTTCATATTCGATTAGGGCTGCACTTGAAAGCAAATGTTTTGAGCAAGTAATTGTTTCAACTGATGATAGTGAAATTACTGAAGTTGCAAAAAAATATGGTGCAGAAGTCCCATTTATTAGGCCATCGAAACTTTCCAATGATTATGCTGATACTGTTTCAGTTATCAAGCATGCAATTGAGTGGATTGAAAAGAATGGTAAATCTATTGAAAAGGTATGCTGTTTGTATGCAACCGCACCTTTCATAAAACCGCAGGTAATAAATAAGGCTCTTCGACAGCTTCAAGATTCAAGCGCTGATTATTGTTTTAGCGTAACGAATTATGCCTTTCCAGTCCAAAGGTCCATAAGAATTACCGATAATACTCGTATAGAGATGGTTTATCCCGAACATTTTGGCGACCGATCTCAGGATTTAGAAGAAATTTATCATGACGCAGGTCAGTTTTATTGGGGGAAATCAGAGGCTTTTAAGAACGGTACCTTACTTTTTTCTGAAGTTGCAACTCCTTATATTCTCCCAAGGTATTTAGTGCAAGATATCGATACTAAAGATGACTGGGTTAGAGCTGAGGCTATGTATAAGACTTTGCAAGAAACTAATGTATTGCCATGAAGGTTGTTTTTCGCGTAGATGCTTCTTTGAAAATGGGCACAGGTCATGTAATGCGTTGTTTGGCTTTAGCTGAGTTGTTGAGAGAAAATAGTATAAATGTCGAGTTTATTTGTCGCCAACATGAAGGAAACTTAAATAATAAGATAAGTTCAAGTGGATTTTACGTACACGAACTAGATGAAATAGAAGAATGCAAAGTTGACAACAAATTATTGCACTCTCATTGGTTGGGTGTAACCCAATATCAAGACGCTGAGGACTGTATTGATATACTTAAATCAGAAAAAATTGATTGGTTGATTGTCGACCATTACGCTTTAGATGAGGATTGGCAATTTGAACTAAAACCATTTTATGAAAAGATAATGGTGATTGACGATTTGGCTGATCGAAAACATCAGTGTGATATTTTGCTTGATCAAACATTTAACCGCCAACCAAAAGATTATGCCGCACTTATCCCTAAAGACTGTTTACTATTATTAGGCTCGAAATATGCTCTCCTTAGACCTGAATTTGCCGAATGGAGATCATATAGTTTAGAGCGTCGTAGAAAGCCAGAAATTAGGTGTTTACTAATTAATATGGGTGGTTATGATGTTGATAATATTACTGGAAAAGTTTTACAAGAGTTGAACACATGTCACTTACCAGATGATATAAATATTATTGTTGTTATGGGAAGGTCAGCACCTCATTTAAATGATGTTCGAGCTATAGCAAATAATTTACCTTGTAATGTTGAAGTTAAAATCGATGTGGAAAATATGGCTGAAATTATGGCAAATGTAGATATAGCAATAGGCGCAGCTGGATCTACCACTTGGGAGCGATGCTGTTTGGCACTTCCATCCATTCAAATTGTCATTGCGAAAAATCAGGCTTTTTCTGCTGAAACTTTAGCGCGTCATAATGCTGTAAAGTTATTGAAAGAAGTTAAGGGTATTAACCATTTATTGAAAAATGCAACTGAATGGATGCAAGCCATTGGCAGAGTGGCTTCACAGACATGTGATGGTTTAGGAATTTATAAAATTTTTAGTAAGATAACTGATTACAAAATGATCATAGAAAATATTGGCGAAGTAACTTTGTGTAATTATGCTAATTTGAACATATACGATAAAAATTTGGTGCTTGATATGCGCAATCATCCTGAGATTAAAAAATGGATGAGAAATCAATATGATATTTCAAAAGAATCACATTTAAGCTTTATCCAAAATTTGCAAAGTAATATTGATCAGCGTTATTTTCTTGTAAAATTGAATCAAAAGGTTGTTGGGTCAATTAATTTTTCTCAGATTAATTTTCACAACTCTTTAGAGTTTGGACTTTACACTAACCCTTTTGAGCAACTAAAAGGCAAAGGATCAATTTTGGAAGCTGCAGCCAGTTATTATGCTTTCGAGGAATTGAGTGTGAAGAAAATAAAATTAAAGGTCTTTTCTTGTAATGAGAGAGCGATTAATTTTTATCAGAAACACGGATTTGAGAAACTAACTCTTGAAAAAGTTGACGATAATAAAATGTTGTATATGCAAAAAGAAAATATTAACAAAAGTGTATGAATAATTTTATAAATATTAATGGTAGAAATATAGGTGCTGATTATTCGCTTCACATAATTTCTGAAATGTTTGCTAATCATAATCGTGATATTTCTAATTCTTATAAAATTTTAAATATGGTAAATAACTGTGGAGCAGATGCACTCAAATAACAAACCTATCGACCAGATAAAATTTTCTTGAATATGAGCACTCCAGAATTTATGAGTGGAGGAGGTCTGTGGGATGGGCAAGGTTTAAAATATTTAAAAAACAATTGGCACGAAGACAATTAAGGATACTTCTGACAGCAACACAGTAATATTTGATTATGTTAATTCATTATAATAATCTTTAGAAAAGGAAAAAAATGAAAATTTGCACCAACTGTGTCATGCCAAGTACAAAGCCTGATTTGCATTTTGATGATAATGGCGTATGTGATGCATGTCGCTCTCAGAATGATAAAAATGATAGTATTGATTGGAATGAAAGGGAGCAAGAGTTTTTAGCATTAGTTAGAAAATATAAAAAGCATCCAGATTATGATTGTGTTATTGGTGTAAGTGGGGGGAAAGATTCTACTTTTCAGGTAATTAAAGTCCTAGAATTAGGCCTAAAGCCTTTGTGTATATGTTTTGAGCCGACAATACCTACAAAAATAGGTAGAAAAAACTTAGATAATTTAAATAATTTGGGAGTGGATTTAATTCACATTAAGCGGGATCCTATTGTTTATAAGAAATTAGCGAAAGAAGCCTTTCTAAGAACTGGTGATAATGAATGGCAGAATCATTTGGGTATTTTTACAACTGTCCCAAAATTTGCTGTTAACTTTGATATACCATTAATTGTTTGGGGAGAGAGTCCACAGATTGAATATGGTGGTCCCGCCTCAAGTAAAACAAGAAACATATTGGATAGGCAGTGGTTAGAGGAATTTGGAGGTCTTCTAGGCAATAGGATTTCAGATATGATTGGTGTAGATGGATTAACTAAAAGAGACTTGTCACTATATACATACGAAACTGATAAAAATATTCAAAGAGTGGGAGTCACAGGGTTATTTCTTGGTTATTACTTCAAGTGGGATTTAAGATATGTAATGAAAAGGTCGAAAGATCTTGGTTTTTCTGAAGCTGATAGGCCTGTAGAAACAACATACGAAAAATTTGAAAATTTAGATTGTTATAGTAATCATGTGCATGATTATTTAAAATATGTCAAGTACGGGTTTGGTAGGGCAACTGATAATGCATGTTTAGATATTCGTTTAGGATATATAAGTCGAAAACAAGGGGTTAGATTAGTTAACAAATATGATGGCAGGTATCCCATTAAAGCGGTTAAAAAGTATTTAGAATATACTGGGTTTACTCAACAGGAATTTGATAAAATAGTAGATTCTTATACTAATAAACGAATCTTTGAAAGAAATGATAGCGGTGAGTTTATTAAAGATATTGATCATTCTCTTGTAAGAAAAAAAGAATTTATAGTTGAGTAATTCAATTGTCATTGTTGATTATAATGTCGGTAATCTCCGATCTGTCCAGAAGTCTTTTGAAAGAAATAATACAAAAGCTACTATTACTAATGATCACAAAATAATTATGAGTGCTGACAAAATTGTTTTACCAGGTGTAGGTTCTTTTTGTGATGGTATGAATAAGTTATCTAACTTAGGATTACTTGAAATTCTAAATCATGCAGTTATTGAAAATAAAAAACCGTTTTTAGGTATATGCCTTGGTATGCAATTAATGGCTAACATTAGCTATGAAGACTCAAAAACAAAAGGCCTAGGATGGATAGATGGGGAAATTATTAAATTTAATTTTGCAGATAAAGAGGGTTTGAAAATTCCACATGTTGGATGGAATAATGTGATTTATAAAAATAAGAATAAACTTTATGAAGGAATTCCAAATAATAGTGATTTTTATTTTGTTCACTCTTATCACTATAAATTAAATGAAGATGTAGCTACAGGAGTAACTGAACATGGTTATCAATTTGTTTCATCTATTAGTAAAAATCATCTATATGGTTTTCAATTTCACCCAGAAAAAAGTCAAGAGTTTGGTTTAGCAATTATTAATAATTTTATCGCATTGTAGATATGTTAAAGCATAGAATAATCCCCTGCGTTCTGCTAAAGGACTGGCAACTTGTAAAGAGTATAAATTTTGGCTCTTACAGAACTATTGGACATCCAACTTCAACTGCAAGAATTTATAATTCTAGAAATGTGGATGAACTAATTGTTCTTGATATTGATGCTAGTCAAGGTGTTGACGAAATGAATATCGAACTCATTACCGACATAGCCCAGGAGTGTTTTATGCCTCTTACAATTGGCGGAGGGATTAAAAATATTAGAGACATTGAAAAAGTATTAGATGCTGGGGCCGATAAAATATCTATCAACACAATAGCATTGAAAGAAATAAATTTTATAATGGAAGCATCTCGGATATTTGGTTCACAATGTATAGTTTGCTCTATAGATGTAAAAAAAATAAATGGGGTTTATAAGGTGTTCAATAAAACTCAAGGACTTCTAGATTTGGATCCCTTAGTACTTGCAAGGAAATATCAGAAATATGGAGCAGGAGAAATTTTGTTAACATCAGTCAATCATGAAGGATTGTCTAAAGGTTATGATATCGAGTTAATGAAGGTTTTTAGAAATAAATTAGATATACCCGTGATATTAAATGGAGGTATGGGTAATCCATTTCATGGAGTTGAGGCAATCAGAAATGGTGCCGACGCCATCGCAGCGGCATATGTTTTTCACTTTTCAGAATATACGCCAAATGACATTCGAAATGAACTATTAGAGCATGATATTAGTGTAAGAGAATTGAGCTAATTATGAATACAATCGGAATTATCAATCTAGGAAACTCAAATTTAATGTCATTAACTAATACGTTAGATTATCTAAATATTGACTATAAGATAGTTAATAATAACAACGAGTTAGAAAGTATTAATAAGATTATTCTGCCTGGGGTTGGTTCGTTTGGAGATGGGATTAATAGATTATGTGAGGCTAACTTGTTTGAAAAAATTATTGATGAGGTTATTAATAAAAAAAAACCAATACTTGGTATTTGTTTGGGAATGCAGCTACTATTTGAGTCCAGCAGCGAAAGTATTGGAAGAAAGGGACTTGGAATTTTGAAGGGGCAAGTAGTTGGGTTGATTGAATCAGCCCATTATAAAATTCCAAGAATTGGATGGGCATCAGGTCGTATTTGTTTTGATTTTCTAGGGTTACATAAAAATGAGGATTTAGACTTTTACTTTATTCATAGTTATCATGCAAAAGTAAATAACGAATTGATAGTATCAATTAAAACAGAAGAAAATATTACAGCAGCAATACAAATGGATAATGTTTACGGTTGTCAGTTCCATCCTGAAAAGAGTCATATAAATGGCTTGAGAATACTGAAATCTTTTTCGGAAGAAGGGTGAATGAAAAAAAGATTAATACCTTGTATTTTTTTAAAAGAAGGAATGATTGTTAGAAGTGAGGATTTTTCAATACACCAGGTTGTTGGTAATCCAATCAATCAAGTTGCCAGATTTAGTGATTGGGCAGTGGATGAGATTGTATATATAGATATTTCCCGTTCAGAAAATTATGATAATCGCAGAAGCGATCACAAGATTAAAATCTCAAATGATAAGTTTTCTCTGTTACGAGAGATATCTAGAAATGTTTTTGTTCCTCTTGCTTTTGGTGGTGGGATCAGAACTGTTCAAGATATTGAGAATGTTTTACAAAACGGTGCTGATAAAGTTGTACTTAATACAGGTATGTATATTGATGAAAATTTATTGAAAGGTGCGGTAAGTATTTTTGGCTCCCAAGCACTAGTTGCTTGCGTAGATTATAAGGATGGGTTTGTTTATTTTGAGCATGGTAGTTTAAAATCTAATCATACAATTCTTCAATGGTGCGAAATTATTCAGAATCAAGGCATCGGAGAAATTATATTAAATGATATTTCACGTGATGGAAAAGGCGTAGGATACGATGTTGATACCATTAGTAAAATAGTTGACGTAGCCAATGTACCAGTAGTAGCGTTAGGAGGCGCAGGCGACTATTTCGATTTTGGAGAGTGCTTTGAGGAAGCAAATCCTTCTGCTGTTGCGGCTGGAAATATCTTTCATTTTAAAGAGCATAGCTATTTCTATGTTAAGAAAGAATTAGAAAAAGAAGGGGTTGATATCAGAATTGAACACAGAGAATTGAAGGAGGTTTTAAATGAAGTTAGGTAAGGTAAGTTATTGCAAAAAGTGTGTACTCCCTTCCTCATCTGCGATTCCAATTGAATTTGACAAAGAGGGGATATGTAGTGCTTGTAATATAAACTCAAATATAGAGAATATTGACTGGGATAGAAGATTAAAGCAGTTTAGGAAATTATTAAATACTCATAAAAGTAAGAATGGTGAAAACTATGATTGTCTTATTCCTGTCAGCGGTGGCAAAGATAGTTATTTCCAGATACATATGATAAAAAATATTCTTGGCCTTAATCCATTATTGGTAACATACAATGCCAATAATTGGATGAAAGAAGGTTACGATAACCTTCATAACATGAGAGATGCATTTGGATGTGATCATGTCTTTTTCACACCAAGCGTAAGCTTATTAAAAAGATTAAATAAGCTTTGTTTTAAAAAAATGGGTGATATGAATTGGCATGCACATTGTGGTATACAAACTTACCCATACATTATTGCAGTTCAGCAAAATATTCCTTTGATTATTGACGGTGAGCACGGTTTTATGGATATGGGGGGGATGCATTCATATAGCGATTATGTGGAGTTAACTCAGCGCTTCAGATTAGAGCATGTACAGCGAGGATATGACTGGCACGACATGTTGGGTGATGATGAAATTCCTATTGAAAAAAGTGAAATGATATCTTATATGTTTCCTTCAGATTCAGAAATCAAGAGGGTCGGTGTGCGAGGTGTCTATCTAGGTAACTATATAAAATGGTCGGGTAACCATAATGCTGATGTTGCAAAAAAATATGGTTGGAAGCAAGCGGAGGTTGAATTTGACAGAACCTATCGTAAAATTTCTAATTTAGATGATATGCATGAGAATGGTATTCACGATTATATGAAATATATTAAATTTGGTTACGGTAGAGCAACAGATCATGTTTGTAAAGATATTCGAGAAGGAAAAATGACTCGAGATGCGGGAATAGAAATTATCAGAAAAATGGATGGAGTAAAACCAAAAGATTTATATAGATGGTTAAGGTATGTTGATATGACTGAAAAAGAATTTGATGATATTGCTAATTCGTTTAGAGACCCGAGAGTGTGGAGTAAGGATTCATTGGGTAACTGGGTAAAAGATAATATTTGGGATTAAGAATATGAAAGATATGACATTTGGTACGTTTCAACAGCTTCAAAAGAATTTAAATACAAGGGAAATTGTGTTGTTTGGTGCAGGAACTTTTGCACACAAAACAGGTAGAAAATTAAACAATAATTTCAATTCCATTGTTGATAATAATCCTAATTTATGGGATACCTTCGAAGAAGGTAAAAAGGTTTTAAACCCAAAAAAAATTGACCAACATAGTGACAAATATTTTGTTGTTATCTGTACAACTTCATTTATTGAGGTTTCTAAACAGCTTGAGAAATATGGTTACGTCCCTGGGAAAGATTTTATGGTTAGCCCTATACTTAACGACCTTCATATAATTTCTGAATTAGAAAATCACTGCGTGAAATTACTTTTTACAAGCGGATTACCAGAGGTTGATGATCCTGAATCTGGTGGTGGGGTTTATGAATTATTGATTGATGGACATAATTGGACGTATAAAAAAATATATAGTGGAATATGTTATGGGCTTATAAAATATAAAGAAAGTTATATAACAGTTGATGATAAGAATGGCCTAGTTCAACTTGATGAATCATATAAAGTAATAAAAACAAAAAAATTAGAGAACGCTACTAGAGGTCATGGGATAGCGTATTCTGATATAACTAACGAGTTTTACATAGTTTCAAGTTATAGAGATAGCATCATTATACTAAACGAGTTGTTCGAGCAAATAGATGAGATATTTGTTTCGGACAAATATAAAGTATCAGGAAACCCTGAGCATCATTGTAATGATATTTGTATAGTGGAAAATAGTTTGTATGTGACAATGTTCTCATATACTGGAAATTGGAAAAGAGATATTTTTGATGGGGTTGCTCTAGAAATAGACCTAACTTCAAGAAAGAAAATTGGGTTAGTAATTGATGATTTATGGATGCCTCATAATATTTCATTTTTAGATGGAAGTTTGACAGTGCTTGATTCACTTCGGGGTGAATTAAAAACCAATAATGCAAGACCTATTGGAAGATTTCCAGCTTTTACAAGAGGTTTGGATTTTGATGGAATTTACTATTATGTTGGGCAGAGTAGAAATAGAAATTATAGTAAAAATTTAGGACTATCGTTAAATATTTCAATTGATACAGCGATTATAATTTTTGACCCTTTAACAAAAGCTTCTAGAACAATCCATTTTCCGCAGAAGTTATCAGAAATACACAGCATTTTAGTTATCGAATAAATGATTTGCTTTTTTTATAGCTTGGAAATTCTATGAGTATTTTACTGGTAACAACTGCTGTAAAGAAAACTAGGAAAAATAATAAAAATTTGCTTTTTCTTGGCGAGTGGTGCAAAGAATACAGTGATGAAAAACTACTAAATAATATTAAACATAAGACCATTGATTATCATTGGAATGATAGAGAAAAATTTAAAAGTGATTATAAATACCTAAAGGACATTAATGAATATAATCAGAGAAAAGTATGAAAATTAATAATTTTAATTTAAATAAAGACGGTACATATGTAATAGCTGAACTAAGCGCAAATCATAATGGTAAACTTCAGAACGCTCTGGATACAATAAAAGCCGCAAAAGAGGTTGGGGCCAATTGTATCAAGCTGCAAACATTCAGAGCGGACACTATCACTCTTGATTGTAAAAAGAAAGATTTTATTATTAAAGGTGGCACGTTATGGGATGGTAAAAGCTTATATCAATTGTACAAAGAAGCATGTACTCCTTGGGAGTGGCATAAAAGCCTTTTTGATTATGCTAGAAGTATAGACATAGACATATTTTCATCTCCCTTTGATAAAGAAGCTGTTGATTTTTTAGAGCAATTCAACCCCCCTGCCTATAAAATTGCCTCATTTGAGATCACGGATTATGAATTAATAAAATACACAGCTTCAAAAATGAAACCTATTATTATATCCACAGGAATAGCAACAATTGAAGAGATACAAGATGTCATAGATATATGTAAAAAAATAGGAAACGAGAATATTGTACTTCTTAAATGTACTAGCTCATACCCAGCACCACTTGAAGATGCCAACCTTAAGATGATTCCTAATCTAGCTCAAACTTTTGGTGTGATGAGCGGATTTTCGGATCATACATTGGGATCAACTGCACCAATAGTTGCTGTAACATTTGGTGCAAAAATAATAGAAAAGCATTTTATTTTAGATAAATCTATTGGCGGAGCTGATGTTGCATTTTCATTAGATAAAAAAGAATTTAAGGAAATGGTAGACGCAATTCGCGAGACAGAAAAACTTATAGGTGAAGTTGATTATACCCTTGACGATAGAAAGAAGAATAGCAGGCGATTTAGTAGGTCTCTTTATGTGTCTAAAAATATTAAAAAAGGTGAAATATTTTCTGAAGATAACGTAAAAAGTATTCGTCCTGGTTATGGACTACACCCTAAATATTTAAAAGATGTTTTGGGGAAGATGGCTCAAAAAGATTTTGAATTAGGTGATAGAGTTGAAATATTGTAGGGAATGTTTAACAACAAACCTTAGACCTAATTCATCGTTCGATGAAAATGATATTTGTATAGCTTGCCATTTCTCTAAAAAACAAGATTATGTTTCAGCAAGTACAAAATTAAAAATTCTACAAAAAAAAATTAAGAAAAATATTAAAAAAAGACACTCAAAATCAGATTATGATTGTATTGTTGGGGTAAGTGGAATAAATTTTCTATTTAGGTGAAAAAAGACTATGAATTTTTTTTATGAGGAGCATAAATGTCTCTAAAAAATAAAAACTGCTTTGAGCTAATTTCTAATTAGACAAATATTTTTTATATCTAAAAGTATCGTATGAAAGTATTATTTTTTTATATTGGCACGCCATCCCCAATTCTTGAGACCGAGTTCGAATTGATTCGAAAGCATGAGAAAGCAGGGGATATGGTTCGGGTTATTCAGTGCTCTGGAGGCCTTTCAAATTGTTATTGGAATCTTAATCACACCGAAAGTCAATGTTCTCAGTGTCGATCCAAATATAAGAATGGCTGGGATGCATTAAATCCAGGTGCTAGTGTTGAGCTAAAACAGTTCCCTCCCGGTGAGGAATTAAATTCAAATACCCCTCTTGTTTTTGATACTGTAGATGATATCAGTAGATACCGGTATGACAATGAGAATATTGGTTATGGAGTAACAGCAAGCCTAGTGTCAAGAACAAGAGATCATCGTTTTGATACTCAAAAATACCGTAAGGAGGTTCTTCGTAGTCTCAGTTCAGCTGTGCAAGTTTATAAAACACTAAAAACTGAGCTTATGGAGTTTAACCCTGATCGAGTATATATTTTTAATGGACGTATTTTTACTCAGTTACCAGCAAATCTTCTATGTAAAAAATTAGGCATAGATTTTTATACATACGAAGTATCTCGCAAATATAACAGCTACAGACTTCATGAAAATAAAACTAATCATGATGTGATTACCAATGATGAAGTTAATCTATTTGATTCAACTTGGGATAAGGATAAACAGAAAATAGGAAATATTATATTAAAGAAGATGAGATCGGGAGGAAGCCTAGGTAAAATAAAAGTTTTTACGCAGGATCAGAGGAAAGGCGCTCTTCCTGAAGGTTTTAATTATACTAAAAAAAATATAGCCGTGTTCAACGGAACAATTGATGAATACGCAGGTATTGAGAATCGTGGTAATTTTATTTATAAGCCTGATGAAACAGCAGGTATTTTTAAAATACTTCAGTCTTTTGAGCCAGATAGTCGTTTCTTCTTTTATCTTCGTGTTCATCCACACATGAAGGATGTACCAAAAGGTATAAGCCAGTTGAGAGATATTCGAAAATTAAGTTCTCAATTTAGCAATGTTCATATTATTTGGCCTGAGGAATCTGTTGACACATATGCATTATTGGACGCTTGTGAGAAAACGCTAACATTTGGTTCAACTGTTGGAGTTGAGGCAACATATTGGGGTAAACCTTCGATTTTATTGGACCACGCTCAATTTCAAAATTTTAATTATGCTTATATGCCAAAGACTCATAATGAGGTAGTAGAGCTTATTTGTGCTGATCTTAAGCCCAAGTCTCCAATTTCCGCAGCAAAAATTATTTATTTTGTATCGTATGATGGAGTTTCATATAAATATTTTAAGGAAACGAAAGATAAGATCGGAAATATAAAAATGACTTTAGATGGAGTCGAAATAAAAGCTAATACGCTACCATCATTATATAATTGGTTATATATGTTACCATCAAGATTACAACGGGGTTTTATGAATCCGTCCCTAATTTTGAAAAGACTAAAAAAATACAAAAAACTTATTTTAGACACATTCAAAACCTTTATATTATGAAATTCTCAACATTTAATCCTTTTAAAATTTTATACAACTATTTATTAGATCAAAGATCATTAGCCAGAATACAGATAGCACTTACGAAGGGTTACATATCGTCTATAAATAGATCTATTCAACCGAGCAATCCAATGTCTTGGGAGTTTTCTGGTTTTAGCCAAAATGGTGAAGATGGAATAATTGATTTCTTAATTTCAAAATTAACAGCTAAAAATAATTATTTTATTGAAATTGGTTCATCATTTGGAACTGAAAATAATAGCAGTTGGTTAGTTTTGGTAAAAAAATATGATGGAATAATGATTGAGGGTTCCAAAAAAGATTCTGATAGATTATCTAGATTAATCAAACCATACTCGCTTGGCCTTAGTATTCAAAACTTATATGTTAATTTAGAGAATATTAAATTTATTAAAGACAATACAAGATATTTAGATCCCGATGTTTTTTCAGTAGATATTGATGGAATGGATTACCATATTGTTAAAGAATTATTTAACCAGGGTTTCAGACCATCTATCTTTATTGTTGAGTATAATTCTGTCTTTGGCCATGAAAAAAGAATAACTATTCCATACGAAGAATTTTTTAATTTTAAAACAGCTCATAAAACAGAACTTTATTACGGTGTTTCTATTGCTTTATGGAAGAGTTTATTTGCAGAGCTTAACTATAGCTTTATTACGGTAGATTCTAAGGGTGTTAATGCTTTTTTTGTTAATAACGAAAAATTTGATAGAGAATTTATTGACAATATAGAATCGACTGATTTTGCTGAGAACACATACCAAAAAAATAAATTCAATTCATCATACAAGGAACAGTTTAAATTAATTGAAAATTTAAAATTTTTACATGATGAGTAATAGATAAGATCAAAATATAATTATATAAAATTTGCCTAAAGCATTTAATGTATTCGATTGAATAAATAACGAAATGAATTACTTTAAAATAGAACATAAAAAAATAGGATTAATAAAATGAAAAAAGTTCTTATTACTGGAACCACTGGTCAAGATGGTGCATACTTGGCTGATTATCTTTTAAGTATGGGCTATCTTTCAGCCAACCTATATTGACAGCCAATATTACAGGATTAGGTCCTCTTTATGTTTTGGAGGCAATAAAAGTGATGCGCAATCAATTAAAAACTTGGTTAAAATATTAGAAAAAAACCATAAAAATTTATTAGTTGAGCAGACTAGAGTTAATCGTCCTTGGGGATGGTTTGAGACCCTAGAAGAGGGCAATACCTTTAAGGT
>CALKDJ010000159.1 GCA_938084195.1 uncultured Methylophilaceae bacterium | reverse complement strand
TCTAATGTCATCACGCCACTTTTTTTTATGAGCTATACCTGAGACTAAAACAATTTTTCCTTGTTTGTTAAGTTCTAGGGCAATTTTTGCTTTTTGTATTCCTATTTTTTCTCTACTTGATTCATCGAAGTTATCATTTTTAAACATATCGCGAACTGCCTCCCCATCCAGCAGCTCAACATTCTTTAAACCAAGTTGCTGCAAATCTTTAAAGAGTCTCTTACTAAGAGTGCTCTTTCCTGATGCAGATAGGCCAGTAAACCAAATAGTTGTAGCATTAAAATTACTCATAAAAGTCAACTAAAAAGGGTGTGCCTCGTGAAATATCACAAGTTGCTTTAGATGATAAAACTTTATCTAAATATTTTGGCGCAAGGCCATACCCTGGTCTAATGCTTTTAATATGGTCTTTTGTAATTACTTCGCCTTTCTTAATATCTTTTACACAATACAATGAACGTCTAAATTTAATATTGTCGTGTTCACTAGATTTTAAACCATAATCTACTTTACCAAGACTCTCCCATGCTATTTTAGCCCCCTTACACAATTCACTTAACCCCTTTGATTCAAGTGAAAAAGAATCATCAGGACCTCCACCATTTCGATCTAAGGTAACGTGTTTTTCGATAATAGCGCCTCCGAGTGCAACACTAGCAATAGCTGTTGTATTATCAATAGTATGATCGGATAATCCAGTAACAAGTCCAAATTTTTTTTGCATATCGACAAGAGTTTTTAGATTATAGTCTCCAGCTGGTGCTGGGTACCCACTTACACAATGAAGTATTGCTAATTCTTTACACCCACCCTTCTGAGCAGTATAAATTGCTTCTTGAATTTCATCTTCATCTGCCATTCCTGTGGAAATGATCATAGGCTTTCCTGTTTGTGCAACATAGTTAATTAACGGCAAATCTATAGCTTCGCAACTTGCAATTTTATACGCCGGTGCATTTAAGTCCTCTAATAGATCTACAGCAGTATTATCAAAAGGTGAGCTAAAAATAGTTATACCTATTTTTTTTGCATGAATAAATAATGGTTTATGCCAGCTCCAAGGTGTATGTGCTTCATTATACAAATCATAAAGATACCTTCCATCCCATAATCCTCCATCAATTTTGAATTCTTTGCTCTTTAAATCCATAGTGATGGTATCAGGAGTATATGTTTGCATTTTTACAGCATCCGCTCCGCATTGCTTCGCCATATCAATAATTTTATAAGCATTATCAATATTTCCGTTATGATTTGCCGACATCTCAGCAATAATATAGGGGGAATTATTTTGATCTATTTCTCTATTGTTTATTCTCATATTTAATTATTTAATCTTCTATAATCATTAACACGAACAAAAGATTGATTAATATCAATCTCAGGAAAATCAATATTTAGCCCTTGCGCCTCACTTATTGACCATAATAAATCGCAGAAACCAATCCGATGACGCATTAGAACAGTAGATGAAAACCTTGGGTTTATTTCAAAAATTCTTGGTCCTACATCTGTTAATCTTAGTTGTATATTAATAGCCCCATATAGGTTAATGCCGTTTGCTATAATTTTGCACATATCAGAAACTTCTTTGATATCAATTACTTTAGCCCACCCTGTTGATCCATCATGGAGTTCTCGTAATAATTGAAGGACTGCAACTTTTCCATTTTTTGCACGATAGACTTCACATGTAATTTCTTGGTCATCAGGCACAAGTAGCTCTTGAAAGATTGAATCAGGAAATTTTCTAGAAAAAAATAATGCTTCTTCCATATTTTCTACTACAAATAGATTTCTCGATCCAGATCCTTTTTTTGATTTAAAAATACACGGTAAATTTTTCGGGATAGAGTTATTTGCAGAAATTGTCCAAGGCACTTCTATGCCAAGTGATGTAAGAAAATTTATTGTTTTAATTTTATCAATACCAATATCAATTACTTTTTTTCCTGCAGTTATACATCTATCTTCACCAAATTCTTCGACTAAAGGTTGAAATATCTCTAATTCTTTTTCGCTTGTTGGGATAACAATATCAATAGAATACTTTTTAACCAATGTCCTAATATTATCAAAATACTCTTTTGTTGTTGCTGCAGGAACTTCATATACCTCATCTACAAATAGGTGCCCTGCATGTCTAGTTTTTATGTCCGTTCCTATTAATTTGGTAAATGGCACACTCTCTCTTAAAATTGTAGCAATATTTTGTGCTATGTCACCACCTATTCCTGTAATCAAAAAATTTTTCATTCTTTCTCTAGAATATTTGCTAGATAAGGTATTCTAGGATGTCTTTTCCTAGACTCTTCTACTACTTTTTTAATATCATATTGCTCACAAAAGAAATTAACCTTATTAAGTTTAGTATCTAATAATGCCCATTGTGCCCCTGGTTTTTTATTTCTTGGTTGACCTACTGAGCCAGGATTTATGAGCGTAATATTTCCAATTTGCTTAAACATTGAATAATGAGTATGTCCTTGAATAACCCAACTAACATTTAGATTAGCATAGCGATCAAAGGATTCATCGCTTGAATCGGGATAAACATACTCATCATTTTCCCAAGGTGAGCCATGGCAAATCAAAATTCTTCCTTCATCTGTTTCGTATTCAAGAGTGTCTGGTAAAGATGTTAACCATTCAATTTTCTCTTTTTCTAAAGTATGAAGTGCAATACTTAGGCCATCTCCATATTTTTTAGATATTTTTGATAAAAATTCCATATCATCTTTTGCCTTCGTAAGCATTTTGTCATGATTACCAGCTATTGCAATTAGTTCATAGTCCCCTAAAAGGTGAAACATTTCTTTTGGCCAAAAATAATAACCTACAAAGTCACCTGCAATTATTAACTTATCAATACCTTTCTTTAGAATTGAATCAAGAACAGACTGAAGTGCAAAAACATTCCCATGTATATCAGACAGTATTGCTACTTTCATGAATACTCCTTTAAAGCTTTCTTAAATGGTGTAGTTTTCGGAAAATTTGGATTTATAATTGTAATTTGATCAACACTTTCCTCTTTATCCTCAAAGTTTGGCTTTGAATTATTTAAGTAAACAGAACAAATATCATTTATCATTTCTGATATTGATATAGATTCATGGTTACCAGAGTAGTGTGTTCCAGTGATCTTGTTATCTATACAATGAATAAGCAACTTCGCAGCATCCTGAACATGTATATAGTTCCTAAGTGCAATTCCTTTGCCAGTTATTGTTGGAATTTTACCAATTTTTGCTTGATTAATTATATAATTTATTCCTAAATGATTGGGCCCTCCCTCACCGAATATTCCTCCAAATCTAATAATAGTGTAGGTACATTTACTCAATCTTATAGCATGATCTGCTAATAACTTTGTTCTGCCATAATGATTTGTTGGCAACTCTTTAGAGTCAATACTAAAATGATTTGTTGAATTTCCATTAACAATTGAGCCAGAAACCTGAATTAGATGAGCATTATTCTCAAAACACCATGAGGCAAGAATTGATGGTGCAAGAGCATTAACATTATATTGTTCCTTGATTGAATTCTCAGAGAAATCTACCTTTGCGGCACAATTAATAATGAAATTTGGTTGATATTCATCTAAATTATCTAACAATTTTCTTGCATTATTAAAATCACATTCAATATCATTGATGTTATTCTTTTTTCTAACAAAAGGAAGAACCCTATAGCTAGTTTTTTTTAATTGATCACAAAGTACACTACCAAGAAAACCATTTGCTCCAGTAATTATTATTTGTTTTTGCATGCCAAATTATTTAGTTAAAAAAATAGTTAAATTTCTTCCAGAGCCAATTGTTGCCATAGAGCGCCAAAAATTAAGCATATCATCAACGCTTTGACTGCAAATAAGGCATTCTAGTTGTATTCTGGCGTTGTGTGCATTTTTACCCAAAGATTTATCTTTAATGAAATTTGACCCTTGGTGATATAAATACCAATCAATTGGAAAGTCTCCTAATAGATCACGAACAGTGAAACCTGTTTCATTACATATTTTAACCAAACTATTTTTATCAAAATAAGATAAATGATCTGGTAACGCTACCCAAAAATCTTTATCGATGTGTCCCCTTCTTAATGCTTCCTTTTGTATAATTGAAAAATCATTTGGGACTGTGATGATGAGTACGCCATTCGATGCAATAATTCTATGTAAAGCATTCAATAAATCTATGGGATCAATAACATGCTCTAAGACATTATTAAGGCAAATAATATCAAAGGTATTTTTAGATTCAATTTCAATCTTTAATAGATCAAATAAATCTCCTTGAACCAAATCATCCAAACAGTCAGGATTCTGTTTTGACACTCCACTAGAACTAAAATCTAAACCTTTTACCTTATAACCGCGCTCTTTAAAAAATTTAAGGCCAAATCCTTCCCCGCATCCAACATCTAGATAATTTCCCTTATCTATTTTTCTAATATTTTTTGCTACTAAATAGTATCGCTCATTTCTTATTCGAAAATACTCGATTTCATCTTTTGTATAATTTAATTTATAGCTTTTTGATGAGGACTCTTGGTAATATTTTTTTGCGTAATAATCTTGTAATTCAGCGAGGGTTGGCTTTTTTTTTATTTCATAATAACCTAGCTTATGTTTTTGTAATTTATCTATCATATATCTATCCGCTTTACGCCCAAACCATCACATATAGCGATTGATTTTTCTGACATTTCTCTCCATAAGTTGATGTCATTTGACATGTTTTGTAAATCATCCTTTAAATTTCTTACTATCTTAACGAGACCTAGGTGCTCTAAGTTTCCTGCGTTTACTCTTTGGTTTTCTGCTGTAATATATAATAATGTTGGCAAACCTAAGCAGCAACGTTCCCATGAAGAAGAACCGCCTGCACCAATTCCTAAATCTGCTTCGAAAATTAACTTTGGCATATTTTTAGTTTCAATAATTACTTTTATTTCTTTATTCTTTGAATAACTTTTAATCATCTCATTATGAGGTGAATTACTTCCTAAAACTACAATAACATTATAATTGTCACTTATTTGCTGCAAAACATTGTATGTAACATTATTTAGATCACTTCCGCCCATACTAATTAAGATATTTTTAATTTTTTTAGTTACTTTTCTTTTCTCAATTGCTTTTTTTCTTAATAATGAAAAACCAGGTTGCAGCAGAGCATAATCACAACCTAGTAATAATTTACAATCATAAGGCACTTTTGTTTTATAATCTTCATTCTTGGAGCCTACATTCTGGTTAAGTAAGATATCACAATCAAATTGTCTGTTCGCTAAGTCATCAATGACTAAAATTTTTTTAACATATGGCCTTAATTTTTTATGCCATATTATATTTAGAGCGTAACTATCCACTATGAGAATATCTATATTTCTGGGCAATACGCGAATGGTTTGATCTGCATCTTCCTGTTGAGATGCACCTAAGTGTTCTAAATATAAATCGTCCGAACTAAAACTTTCGCTTTTGGGTAATACAAAAACAGGATATTGAACTGAATGTATGTGGTTACCTTTTAAATCTCTACAAATAAAAGTAATTTGATAATTTTTTGACTTTAGCTCATCTGCTAAAGTCAAACAACGCATTAAATGGCCTACTCCAGTTTTGGATGATGAATCGACTCTGAAAGCAATATTCATATTCTCAATGTTAGTCTTTTACTTGTAAATTTTTGTTTTCTCATTGAGGAGTTTGATTAATTCTTTATCTGTTTTATACACCAAGGAAATATGACTATTTAATTGATTTACTTTTGGATTTTCATCTAAAAACTTATATAGTTCCTCGATTGAGTAATCTAAATTATTAATTTTAAAGTGTCTTTCTATATGATTGAATACATCCAAATCCTCCTGATAATCTAATGTCAATCTAAAATCTCTAATCCATTCAGTAGGTAAGTCAACAAAATTTAACTTGAAGTATTCAGGATTGTTTTGAAAGTACCAGGTCATATATTCTGAATATTCTGCATTTGGAAAAAATTGCTTAACTCTCGATAATGCAGAAGAGCTAATTATCTCCATAGATGTGCCTACAGAAAATTTATTAGCAACAGTATAATCAGCAGCAGTTTCAAAATGTTTTGTTAATAGATAATTAGCAATTTCGTTACTTACATATGGCATATCGCCTGTAATCCTTACAAAGACATCTATATTCTCTTTATTAATAATATCAAGATACCTTGCAACAACATCATCTGCATCGCCTTGATGAAAAATGACAGATTTATCGTATGTGTATTTACTCAACTCTGCATCTTGTTCGTTATCAGATGTGGCTAGGATAACATTATCAAGATTATTAATTTTTAATGTATTTTTAATACAAAGCTCAATTGAGCTTAAGTCTCCAATTTTCAGGAGTGCTTTTTTAGGCAATCTTGATGACTTAAGTCTGCAAGCAATTATTGCTGCAATCTTTGCCTTCCTGAAGCTGTTCTTTTGCAAAGGTTTGTTATTATCTTGTGAAGTATTTAAAATATTGAAATTAGAGATTAACTCCTTTATTTGCATACTATTTAGTCCATCCAATCCCGACCTTCTAAATATAAAGTCAGTGTCTAAGCTGATTAATGATGATTTTAATTTTTTATGCTTCAATAATGGAATTTGATAGCTCTCATCAAGGTACTTAATTTCAGCTTTATTAATAAAGTCACTATTTATTAATGGTAAAAAATTATTTTGATTTTCTATAATTTTTTTATATGTATTAACTTTTACACTTGAAAAAGCATCGTACTTAGTTTGTAGTTTGCTATGCATTACATGTTTTTCAATACAATCAGCACCTAACATACTTGCTACTAAAGGAAGCGTTATTGCCTCTTGATGGCTACCATCAACATGATCTGCAAATACAATTTTATATTTATAGTTATCCTTCAGATATCTAATTTTGGATAATCCAGAATCTTCTAGTTTAGTAGGAAAAGCTTGGAAGCCTACCTCAATAAGTAATTCCTGAAAATTTAAGACCTCATATCTTCTTATAATATTTTTAATATCAGTCTTATTTCTGCCCGCAATATTAATAATTAGTTTTAGGTTTGAGAGATCAAGATCATTTAAGGCTTGATATACTTCCTGATTTTCTAGAACCGATGTTTGCAATTTCAGGCCATATATTTTTTTTAAATTTTTTCGGATTGTTGAAATACCATATAGATCAAAAACATCGATCCAAATATCTTTAGTAATAAAGGCTTTATCTAATATTTTTTCCCAATCACCGTCGTTAATAAATAATTCCTTATAGACTTTGAACCATTCATAATCATTTGTAGCAATTTGATCATATTTAAAAGGCTGAAATTTTATCCCAAACCCATCTTTTTTATTAAAGTCTTTAAATTCATCAAGTAGATCCATGATGTAACTAACATTTCCGCCATGGGTATTTGCAACTTCTATGATGTTATATGCAGAACTC
>CALKDJ010000158.1 GCA_938084195.1 uncultured Methylophilaceae bacterium | reverse complement strand
CCCCAAAACCCCAAAACCCCAATCAAATGAAAAAATAAATTATTATTGAAATTTTTAAAACATCATTTATTTATGAAAACAAAAAATTATGGTATCTGGTTTTTTACGAATTGAATTATTTTTTTAATTTTGAAAAAATATTTTAAGTATATTTTGGTTTTTTTGTTTATTAAGTCATTTAATTACAACATCTAAAAATTTGTTCCAGTCTGCAGGTTTGAATCTACTTAGGCACATCGATAGCCCCTTAATCTCTTTGATTATTACGTTTTCGATATCATACTCTTTTATTAATACTTTTTCCTTTTCAGATGTTTCCACATCAAGCAGACACTTTTCGATGATGTTGTAATAGTCGAAAGAGCTACCTAATTTTTATCGTCCAGCTTCATAACTTTTCTTTAATCCGACTAATTATTGACCTTGGCTACTTGATTTATCAAACATTTCGGGGTTGAAAAATTGTGTGATTTCTTTATCATCTCCCTCGAGACTTTTCAGAATAAGTAGTGACGGAATGATAAAGAAAATCTCAGCTTCTCTATTTTCAAGCTGTTCTGCGAAAGCTTTATGTTTTTCACCGGTGGCTTCAATGACAGAGGAGAAATGGATCAGTTGGTGGCATTTCTTTGGTTCCATAAAGTATGTTAAACCTTGAGTCCAAGTATTTTCAAATTCGACTAAAATTTCCACAAGCTCAACATTGTTTTTAAGTTGAGGATCAACAACTTCAATATTTTGCTCATATTTCTTTAGTAAGTTACGGAAATCTAAGAATGTTTTCTTTATCTTTTCTGCAAGTACTCGCACAGCTTTTGATTGATTTGGACTTACACGTCGGAAGATTCCTTCTGCAGCAAGGAGAATATCATTGCTCAAATCATCTCTTCCCATTCCTTCTGGGTTTGCAACAGAATTAATCTTACCCAAAATCTGAATAAGCTTCGTTCGACGTGTTACATAGTCAGCAGTGTCAACGACTATTCTGCCACGTGATTTTTCTTTTTGTTCGATTGAGCTTAGATCTTTCTCTGTTTCAATAGCTTCAGTAATGAATCTTCTGGCATCAGCCTCAATCAACATCAATTCAAGAACATAGATTTGTTCATAGGCAACCCATGTATGATCAAACTCTTGAAGATTCTTACCCATATCTTCAAGAACATCCTGGACAGTTATGTTGACCTCTTCCATTATCCTTTCATAAATGTTTCTGATAATTTGTTGTATCATCTTGAATTGCTGGAAAAGTTTCCTTCCTGCTTCTAATACATCTTGAGAGAATACGTATTTTTCACCGTTGACCCATAGATATGGAAATCCTTCTTGTGCTGAGTCTAAAATTTCTGTTAGATAGCATAATGAGCCTTCTTTGTATAATACTTTATAAGCTTTTGAAAACTGTTCTCTGTATTTTCTTGTTGCACACATCGCCTTAAATCGTTCACATAATCTTTCAATCTAGTTTAAGAATCTCTTGCAAGCTCTTTACCCATCTTCTGAGTCCAAATCGTACTTTTCATCTGGTCTTTGTTTCAAATGATCACTCATCATAACTGTGTTTTCAAGAAGCAAAAAATCTGATGATCGTCTAAATTCTTCAATTTCAGTTAATGGTCTAGGTGGTGCAGTTGAAGCCCTTATGGGTATAAGCTTAGGAAACTCGAATTCATCCTCCTCGCTCATGTACTAGCCATTTTTACCTTTGCCTTGGATGTCACTATAAAGGAAAATTGAATGAAATTATGATAAAAGTTATATAAATTTTTTAAATCTAAAACACTTGGAAAAAATTAGGGTCAAAATACCAGTTTTATCAATATTTTGACCGTTGGTGAATTCCATTCTCGTGTATGAAAAAAGTTGCATTTAAGTAACGCATAAAAATAGAAAAAATGGTTGACAAAATATAAAAGTTAAAACTTACTTTTCAGAATCGAGTTCTTCTTCGCTTTCTGATCCATATTGCATATTATACTGATATTGTTGGTTGTTGATGTTTTGCTATATTTGTCCCACTAACTATTGTGCTCTCAGAGCTTAAGCCTATTCTTAAATCGATCCGTGATTGATATGATTTATGTGATTTACTTGCGTTATGATTTGCTGTGTACCACCTTGAGCCGCAAGACGTGCTCTCTATTGATTTTGATGTGCGCTGATTACTGCTTAAGCTTGTGCTTGAGCTTATGCTTACGCAGTCTGATAAGTAAGGCCACCGATCATTTGTGAGTAATTTGAAGAATTTTAAGTTGATTATCCTGCACCTTGGTTTCCCGAAGAATTTATCTAAGTTGGTTGTAACAACCCAATAGGATTTGGTCCAAGTTGACCGATTCCAGCAGCTATCCCCTATGCATGATGAAGGTGAGTCACATGTATCGGCTATGACCCATTTCCATATGCGCGTTGAGCAGGTCGCTATATCTATGCTGGTTACTACTGCTAATTTTGTTAGTTGTTATTTGCATTAGCCAAATGATTTCTGAGCTACTATGTGTTCATACCGATTAAATGATTGCTAGAACCGGTCATGCCACTCATTCCTACTCCTCCAAATCTTTGTGCTGCTGCCTACTATGCAGCTTATTGGGCGGCTACGTGTTGCTGATGTTATAGTTATGCAGCCGCAGCAAACTAACTATACTACTACTCATTTGTTAATGAAATCTATCGCGAGTCCATGAAACTTTATTTTATTTTTTTGTCTTTAATATTAATTAATTAAATTTAATTAAAATAATTTATTAATTTGTTTTGTTATATTCTATACTTTTCCAGAATTGCATTTTTTTTGTTTTAAAATTAAAAAA
>CALKDJ010000157.1 GCA_938084195.1 uncultured Methylophilaceae bacterium | reverse complement strand
ACCTCTACTTAGAAAGAAAAAACAAAGTGCGGGCCGAAACCATCACGGAAAAATTACTGTGAGGCATATTGGTGGTGGACACAAGCAACATATTAGAATAGTAGATTGGAAAAGATCAAAAGATAATATTCCTGCGACGGTTGAAAGAATTGAATATGATCCAAATCGATCTGCACATTTAGCTCTCTTATGTTACGCCGATGGAGAAAGAAAATATATTGTAGCCCCTAAAGGATTGTCTGTGGATGACAAGCTAATGAGTGGTATCGAAGCTCCCTTTAAAGAAGGTAATTCATTACCTCTCAAAAATATTCCTGTTGGCAGTACTATTCATTGTGTTGAGCTTAAACCGGGTAAAGGTGCTCAAATAGCACGTTCAGCTGGAACTTCGGTTCAATTATTAGCTAGAGAAGGTGCTTATGCACAACTTAGATTAAAATCTGGAGAGGTAAGAAGAGTACATGTAGATTGTAAAGCAACTCTTGGTGAGGTTGGGAATGATGAACATTCATTAAGAACTATTGGTAAAGCGGGTGCTACAAGGTGGCGAGGGATTCGTCCTACTGTTAGAGGTGTTGTAATGAACCCTGTAGATCATCCACATGGCGGCGGCGAAGGAAGAACTTCTGGTGGACGTCATCCTGTAAGTCCTTGGGGCACTCCAACCAAAGGCTTTAGAACAAGAAATAATAAACGAACTGATAATATGAGAATCAGTCGAAGACCATCAAATAAAAGGTAAAAATTTATGTCGAGATCGATAAAAAAAGGACCATTTGTAGACGCTCATCTTGCTAAAAAAGTTGAGGCAGCAGCTGAAATCAGAGATCGTAAACCAATTAAAACTTGGTCAAGGAGATCCACAATTCTTCCCAATTTTATCGGTTTAACAATTGCGGTTCACAATGGTAGACAGCATGTACCTGTTTTAATCGTAGAAAATATGATTGGTCATAAACTAGGTGAGTTTGCAGCAACTAGAACATTTAAAGGCCACTCAGGCGATAGAAAGGTGAAGTAAATTATGGCTAATGAAGTTTCAGCAATTTTAAAAGGTGTACGTATCTCTCCACAGAAGGCGAGGTTGGTTGCAGATATGATAAGAGGTAAGAAGGTTGATAATGCTATTAATATGCTCACCTTTAGTCCAAAAAAAGGGGCAGAGATTATGAAAAAAGTATTGGAATCCGCCATAGCTAACGCTGAGCATAATAATAGTGCTGATATAGATGATCTTAAAATTAAAACAATATATGTAGATAAAGGGGCAACCTTAAAACGGATTCGTGCGCGAGCAAAAGGTCGTGCAGCGAAGATTCAAAAACAAACAAGTCATATTACATTGACTGTGGGAAGCTAGAGATAATTATGGGTCAAAAAATTAATCCAATAGGCTATCGTTTGGGAGTAACCAAAAATTGGTCCTCAAAATGGTATGCAAATTCAAAAAACTTTTCGGTCTTTTTGCAAAATGATATAAAAGTTAGAGAATTTCTTAATAAAAAACTTGCAAATGCTGCAGTAAGTAAAATTGTGATCGAAAGACCAGCTAAAAATGCAAAAATTACTATTTATTCAGCAAGACCTGGGATTGTAATTGGTAAAAAAGGTGAAGATATTGAAACTTTAAGATCAAGTTTGCAGAATCTTATGGGTATCCCAGTCCAATTAAATATTGAAGAAATTAGAAAGCCTGAGGTTGATGCATCGCTAATTGCACAAAGTATTTCCCAGCAACTTGAAAAAAGAGTTATGTTCAGACGTGCTATGAAAAGAGCAATGCAAAATGCGATGAGATTAGGAGCTCAAGGTATAAAGATTATGAGTTCAGGAAGGCTTAATGGCATTGAGATTGCGAGATCAGAGTGGTATCGAGAAGGAAGAGTTCCTCTTCATACATTACGAGCTGATATAGATTACGGTGTTGCAAGAGCTCAAACAACTTATGGAATTATTGGTATCAAAGTGTGGATTTTCAAAGTAGAACGCTTTGAGGAGCCAACAAATATTATTAAAGATAACACTGTGCAAAATGAAGAGATAAAAGATACTCCTGTAAAAAAGACTATTAAAGAAGCCGTTGCATCAAAGACCAAAAAGGTCTCTGAAAAACTTAAAACAGCTGTTAAGGCTCCAGCTAAAGCTAAAGTAGAAGCTAAGCCAAAGGCTCCAGCTAAAGCTAAAGTAGAAAAAAAATCTATTAAAAAACAAGATAAGGTTCTTGAAGAAAAGTCTTCTAATGATAATGAGAAAGATGAGGCATAAAAATGTTACAGCCAGCTAGACAAAAATACAGAAAACAACATAAGGGCAGGAACAGAGGTATTGCTTCAACTGGTAATAAGGTAAGTTTTGGTGAATTTGGCCTAAAAGCAATTGGAAGAGGAAGAATTACAGCTCGTCAAATAGAAGCTGCTCGGAGAGTGATGACAAGACATATTAAAAGAGGGGGTCGAATTTGGATAAGAATATTTCCAGATAAGCCAATTTCCAAAAAACCAGCTGAAGTAAGAATGGGAAAAGGTAAAGGTAGCGTTGAATTTTATGTTGCAGAGATTCAGCCAGGAAAAATGTTATATGAGATGGATGGTGTATCTGAGGATTTAGCTCGTGAAGCATTTAGATTGGCTGCAGCAAAGTTGCCATTATCAACAACTTTTGCTTCTCGTCATATAGGCGGATAGAGGGAAATTATGAAAGCTATAGATTTAAGAAAAAAAAGTATTGATGATTTGGGTAAAGAATTAGTTGAATTGCGAAAAGCACAATTTAATTCTCGTATGCAAATTAGCACTCAACAATCTAGCCAAAATGACCAGCTAGGTAAGATTAAGAAAGACATAGCAAGAGTGAAGACAATTCTTGCAGAAAAAGCGAGTGAGAAATAATGGGTGAAACACAAAAAATTACAAGAACACTTACTGGAAAAGTTGTAAGTAACAAAATGGATAAGACTGTTACCGTATTAGTACCTAGATCTGTAAAACATCCTTTAATTGGAAAGGTAATTAGATTATCTAGTAAATTTCATGCTCATGATGAAAAAAATGAATTAGGTGAAGGAGATATGGTTGAAATTACTGAAAGTAAACCAATATCTAAGCATAAGTCGTGGGTTGTTACAAAGGTCGTCTCAAAGGCGAGAACCATTTAAAGGTTTAAAAACTTGAGCTATTTTATTAAATAACATATAATTCTGCTCTTTTGGCGCTCTTAAAAATGAGCTAGCGCCCCAATACTGACCGTTGCGGAAGACATTTGTCTAAATAAGAATTAAGCGGATTAAGTTGGAGATATATTTCATGATACAAATGCAAACTAGGTTAGAAGTTGCCGATAACACTGGCGCACGTAATGTTATGTGTATAAAAGTCTTAGGTGGTTCAAAAAGACGATACGCAAGTATTGGAGACGTCATAAAAGTAACTATTAAAGATGCAGCACCGCGTGGCCGTGTAAAAAAAGGTGAGGTTTATGATGCTGTCGTTGTAAGAACAGCAAAAGGAGTTCGAAGGACTGACGGTTCGTTAATTAAATTTGATGGTAACGCAGCTGTACTTCTTAACAATAAGTACGAGCCAATTGGAACTAGGATATTTGGACCAGTTACTCGAGAATTAAGAACAGAGAGGTTTATGAAGATAGTTTCATTGGCCCCAGAAGTTATTTAGGAACATAAGAATGAATAAAATTCGTAAAGGCGATACAGTAATTATCAATGCTGGTAAAGATAAAGGAAAGCAAGGTATTGTGTTGAAGCTCGATGGGGGGAAAGTTTTGGTAGAGGGCTTAAATATGGTTAAGAAACATACAAAACCAAATCCATCTAAAGGTGATCAGGGGGGCTTGATCAATAAAGAAATGCCCATTCAGCTATCTAATATAGCTATATATAACAATGCCTTAAAAAAGGCAGACAAAGTTACTTTTAAAGAACTTAAGGACGGGAAAAAAATCCGTATTTTTAAATCTAATCAAGAAGCAATAGACGTTTAGGAAAAATATTATGGCTAGATTGAGAGAATTTTATAATGACACTGTAATTAAAAGTCTAAGCAAAGAGTTTAATTACAATTCACCAATGCAGGTTCCTCGCATTGAAAAAATTACTTTGAATATGGGTGTTGGCGAGGCAGTCGGCGATAAAAAAGTACTTGAGCATGCAGTCGCTGATATGGAAAAAATGGCAGGTCAAAAACCTATTATTACAAAAGCAAAAAAATCAATTGCAACTTTCAAAATCCGTGATGATTATCCTGTGGGATGCAAGGTAACTTTAAGAAAAGAACAAATGTATACCTTCCTAGATCGTCTCATTAATATCGCAATACCTAGAATTCGTGATTTTAGGGGAATATCTTCAAAGTCATTTGATGGAAGAGGAAATTATAATATGGGTATAAAAGAGCAGATTATTTTCCCTGAAATTGAATATGACAAAATTGATGCACTGAGAGGAATGAATATTACCATTACAACTACAGCGAAAACTGACGAAGAAGCTAGGGCTTTATTGACTGCTTTTAGTTTTCCATTTAGAGGATAGATAAAGTTATGGCTAAATTATGTATGACTGAAAGAGAAATCAAAAGAAGAAAAATAGTAGAAAAATATAAGGCTAAGCGAAAAGTTTTAAATGAAATTATTAATAACTCAAGTGCAACTAACGAGGAAAGAATGGAGGCTAGACTTAAATTACAAAATCTTCC
>CALKDJ010000156.1 GCA_938084195.1 uncultured Methylophilaceae bacterium | reverse complement strand
CTGGCAGGAATATTTTGCTTTTATCGAATGTAGTGATAGCAAAAGTCAAATAAGAAATAAAGACGAAATGATTCAAGAAATTTTAAAAAATAATAACTTTAATAGTGCACTTTTTGTTGGAGACACCGTAAATGATGGCTTATCTGCAAACCTTAATCAATTACCTTTTATCTTAGCGAGTTATGGATATGGGCGAAATCAAGATTGGTCAAAAGTTAAATTGAAGTTTGGAATCCAAAAATTTTCTGAAATACTTCAATTAATTTAACTTGAAATTCATATGCATTCTAACCTTTTATAATTTTTAATTTTTTTCTATGGAATTTTATTTTGCTGCTAATAATATGACTTTTAATATAATTCTACCCGCATAAATATTTCATCCTATAATCAAGATATAAATATTAATTTTTTCTTCCATACTTATCTTCTAGTCTCTCAATATCATCCTCACCCAAGTAATTTCCTGATTGGACTTCAATAATCATAAGAGGATTATCAGATCTATTTGAAATTTGATGTATTTGTTTTTTTTCAATATATGTAGATTGATTTTCAAATAAATCAAAACTCGTATTATCTTTTGTAATAGTTGCAACACCCTTCACGACAACCCAATGCTCAGATCTCTTGTAATGCCTTTGTAAACTAATTGATTTACCTGAATCTATTTGGATAAGTTTAACTTTAAATATTTCACTGGTCTTTAGCACATCAAACCAACCCCAGGGGCGATTCACTTTTCGATGTTCATTAAGAAGTGACTGATGATCTTTTTCTAAGATTTTGACAAGCTCTTTGATTGATTGTGCATCATCCTTATTTACTACTAAAACACTATCAGATGTTTCAATAACGATTAAGTTATCTATACCTAAGAGGCTCACATTTTTATTTGAGGAAATAACAATGCTATTATTTGTATTAAGTGCTACCACATCTCCTTTAAAGATATTTCCATTTTTATCTTTTTTTTCAAGCTCATCAAGCGCAGTAAAAGAACCAATGTCTGACCAACCCGCATTGAGTATTGCCAACTTAATAGACAAATCTAACTCTTGTGATTTTTCTATGACAGCATAGTCAATAGATTCTGATGGCGATTTTTGAAAAGCTTCCATATTTGGTCTCTCAAACCATTGATCAAAATTTCTATCCTTCCAAGCCCGTCTGACTTGCTGGCTTATCTCTTGATTACCCATATGAATGGCATCCAACCAAGTCCTAGAGTGTAAGATGAACATACCTCCATTCCAGCTATATTGTCCCTGACTTATGAATTTTTGTGCAGTATCTATATCTGGTTTTTCTTTAAAAGAAAGTACATTTTTAATAAGATCATCTCCCTCATAATGGATATATCCAAACCCAGTTTCAGGTCGGGTAGGATTGATACCCAAGATCAAAATTGCCTTATCTATAACTGCTTTGATGGCTAAGTGCATCGTTTCAGTGAATTTATTTAAATCTTTCACATATTGATCAGCTGGAGTCACAACTAAAATTGATTCAGGGTTCTTCTCATCAGCAGCTAAAGCACCCAAGGTCAATGCAGGAGCAGTATTTTTTGATTCTGGCTCTAATAAAATTCGAGTTGGTACAGTTAAGTTCATGTTGTTTATTTGCTCAAGCACCAAAAAACGATGGTTCTCATTAGTAATGATTAAAATTTCGTCAATTTTGAAATCCTTATTTTCTAGAGCAATAACTCGTCTCAAACTCTGCTGGAATAAAGTGGAATCCCCAACTAGATTAAGAAATTGTTTTGGGAAATTCTTTCGCGAAATAGGCCATAGCCTTGTACCCGAACCACCACAAAGAATTACTGGAGTTATATTCATATACTTACTTTCTGAAAAATTGTTGATTAATGATGGAGTAAGATTTATCTTTCATTTTATTTTGTTTTACAATAATTTTATTCAATTTTGGTTATAACCACATTAATAGTGACATAAAAAAAAGTAAGGAAAGTCAAAGTGATTGCTAAGAGAATATGAGATTGATAAACCCAAGGTAGGATCAAAGTTGGAAATAACCAAAATAGCCCTAGAAATAACGTAACCAAATTGTTTGCCTGAAGAGGTTTTTTAGATCCATGATAGAGCATAGTATAAATCTTAATATGTAAATGACTCGTATCTGGCAACATAGGTGATTTTCCTTTCAAGAGCTTTCTAATAGATGAGAAGATTACTTCTATAATGGGGTAGAAGGTAATGAGAAGCACATTCCATGCTGATATATCGCTATGCCGACCAAAGAAAAATAAGATAAAGAAACCCATGAGAGCCCCATATAAATAGGCACCTAGATCGCCTGCGAATATCCTTCCCCAAGGATAATTAAGCAGAGTAAAAGCTATCAAAGGTATACCACTTAAAAAAAGCAAGATTATTAACTGCGTATCACCAACTATGGTTGCAAGGAAACATAGAGAGATCATCATACTAAGTATCATAAGCGCAAAATTGCCATTTGTACCATCGACAAAGTTAATACCGTTCATAAGAGTCACAAGGCAAAACATATAAAAAATATTTCTTGATAACGGATCTGCCAACATACTTTTCAGGAATGGAGTATCAAATAGAGGAAGAGAGATATCGGTAATCACTAATATTAGCCAGCTTGAAAAGAACATTACAATAAGCCTTATCCAAGGAGAAATAACTTTATGAAAATCCTCAGCTAATGTAATTAAACCCAAGGGGAGAAAAGAAATAAGGAACAATAACATCATATTTTTGAATTCTTGCTCTGCCAATAAAATAAAAATTGTTGCTAAGCTCACTATCATAGCTAGTCCGCCTAATCTACTAACTTCACCCTTGTGTATTTTTTGTGGTGCAATATAGTGAGGAATATATCTTTTTATAAAATTTTGTTTGTTGGAGATTACTTCCATCATCGCAACTGTAAGGAGAAAAATAATACCGCAAACTGTTAGATCATTAAAACTTAACATCAAGATATTCTCAAACACAACCAATATTCCTTATCATAAAATGACTGTTAATTGTAATAGCCTCATAGACCATAATCTTTATAAAATGACCTATAAGGTATGTACAAAAAATTATTAAATAAATCATTTACCATCTTCATAAGAACTAATGGACTTATGAAGCCATGATTTTAATTTTTTTTCATCTCCTATACTTCTAAATTCTTTGAATTTCTCCAATATCTTATTGGTATTTATTTCACTTACTAAAGAGTCACTAGCGAATATATCATTATCAAGGGGTTTAATATTTTCATAGAGGTAATGAAGTTCCTCCTCGAGTTTCTCTCCAGTATGAAGGCCAGTTATAGCAATAGAATTTATCTGACTTGGGTCCCCATACTTATTAATCATTTCCATCAAAAAATCATAAATTTTAATGGGATCTCCCATATTGAGAACATACACTCTATTTCGTTCACCAATTAAGGATGACTTAATAATAAGGCTTGCCGCCTGGCTAATATTCATGAAATAACGTGTTACATTAAGGTCAGTAAGCGTGATTTTCTGACGTCCTTGGATTTGTTTAAGAAACTTATGGAACACACTCCCGCTACTACCAACAACGTTACCGAATCGAACTGTAATCATATCCAATGAGGATTTACTACATAAACTTAACAAACAAAGTTCTGTAAGCCTTTTTGTATATCCCATTACACTCTTGGGGTTTACTGCCTTATCGCTTGAAACTAATACAAAAGTCTCTACAAAATCATGAGTTAGAGTAACGTTTAATAATTTGATACTCTTGATTACATTATTATTAATGGCACTATATACATTTCCACCTTCTAGGATATTGACATGTTTATAGGCCCCTACATGATAAACATATGCTGGTTGGTAACATACTAGTAAATCATTCATTTCATCTACTTCACCGAAGTCAGTGAGATGGATAAATAATTTTCGTTGAGCTAACTCCTCAGCAAAGTCTTGACTCAGTTTATATGCATTCATCTCATTATTATCAACTACAACTATTGTTTCAAAAATATCAAATAGTAATAATTCTTCTACAAGCTGTCTACCAATAGACCCAGCCCCACCAGTTATGAGAGCAGATTTGCCGAGAACTTTTTTCTTTTGGTCGTTAGAGACAGGAAGGTTTGTTGAGGTTTTGTTAACTGGAATGAGATTCAAGTTTGTTAGCTCAAACAAACTTTTTAAACCCTGGTTAATATCATTCAATGGTGGTGCTGAAAGCCATTCAATATTTGGATATTTATTTCGAATTTCATTAAATAAATCTATATATTGCCCTATGTGAATAGATGGTATTAAGTAGATAATATTTTTTACAATTTTTTTATCAAGAAAATCTCCCAAGTCTTTTATGACCCCGAGAATTGGTACTCCTTCAATTTTTTTACCGCGCAATTTAGTATTATCATCAAAGATACCTGCAATACTATACTGGTGACTAATAATATTTTTTAGAAATATTTCAGCTGCCTCCCCTGCACCAATAATATAACTTATAGGTTCCTCATTATTAAATTTTTTTTGATAAGTTGTTTGTTCAGTCACGGGTAATAATTATAAATTTGTAATTATTTTAATTCGGTAAATCTTAACACATGCGCCCAAGGTAATGCCTATTATTTTCTATATCCTTTACTCATATCATCTTGTACTCTTAAGTAAAAAGATATTGGTAAATAAAAATAGATAAGGAAAAAATATTGCTCTTTGAGAAATAGTTTACCTAAAAGAATGACATAATTTTGGATATCAATATATATATTTAGTTAAATTATCTTTAAATCCATAGCAAAAAGTCTATGGTATTTTTTAATATAGTTATATTTATGAGAAGATTTAAAGTTAAATCAATCAGCATTACTTTTTAGTAAAGTGGTATAAATTTCAGCATATTGTTGACTCATTAATGAGCCTTTGAAAAGCTTACTATATCTTTGATGTGCTGCTTGACCCATTTTTATTGATAAACTCTTATCGCTGTTTAAGAGCAACATTGACTCTCTTAATGAATCTGCATCAGCAGCTGGGACAACTAAACCAGTTTCTTCGTTAATATTTACAAAACTGGTACCTGTATTTAACTCGGTCGATATAAGTGGCTTTTTGTACATTGCGCCCTCAAGTAATGAAACTCCAAAGGCTTCGGATCTTAGATTAGATGGCAGTACAACTGCTCTGCATAGCCTTATTAACGCAACTTTTTCAGAATCACTTACTCTTCCCAAAAAAACAATGTTTGTCAAACCTAGCCTTTTAACTAACCTCATTAGCTTTATGTATTCTGGACCCGAACCTGCAATAACACACTTTATTTCAGTATCTTTTAATGCGCCTAATAAAAAATTTAAGCCCTTATATTTTCTGAGTGTTCCTATAAATAGAAAGAAATCCTGACCAACAAGATCTTTAATTTTAGTCAAATCTTTTTTTGTAGGTATAGGATAACTTTCTTTACTAATACCAATTGGAACAACCTTTACTTTTTCTTTATACTTCAAGAGGATATCGCTTGATTTTACATAATTATCTGAAGTTGCAACAATTACATTTGCCTGTTTTAGGAAGCGGTTCATGAGTGGTTTATATATAAAAAATAGTCTTTTCTGTCTTACTATATCCGAGTGATAAGTCACAACCATTTTTGTATTTTTATTTATAAATAAATTTAATATATCCATAAATGGCCATGGAAAATGATAATTAATAATTTGTGCCCATTCAGCTAATTCTTTAAACAATCTAAATGCTTTTATGGACATTCCACAGGATGCAATCTTAACGTTTAAAGAAGCTCGATAAATTTTTATGCCATCTATTTCAATTGAGGTTGGTATAGGGTTATTGCTTAAGGAAAATATTCGCGTTTCAATACCCAAACTTTTATTATTAATAGCTATTTGTCTGATTACTTCTTCTATTCCTCCTCTAGAGTCAGGATAATAAGTTTGTGTCACATGCAGTACACGCATATTAAGAATTATTACCCTGCTGACTTGATAGAGCCTCTGTAAAAACAAGCATTGTCTTTTTAGCAGCCTTCTTCCAACTAAAATTCTTTGATTGTTTAAGGCCTTCTTTTGATAATAAAGATCTTAGCTTTATGTCCGTAAGCACTTTAATCATACCTTCCTTAATTGAATTTACGTCGAAAGGATCAACCAATATTGCTGCTTTACCAACAATTTCTGGCATAGATGATATATTTGATGTTACTAAAGGAACTCCAACATTCATAGCTTCAAGCAATGGCAATCCAAATCCTTCATATAGAGATGGCATTACAAACAAAGACGCCTTTTTATAGGTATTCACTAATTTTTTATCTGATAAGTACCCCAAAATATTTACATATTTTTTAATATCTAAATTTTCAACAATACTTTCGACATTTTCTTTACCCCACCCTTTTCCACCTACAATAATTAATGAGTATTCTTCTTTGATATAATGAGGAAGCAATGAATAAGCCTCTAACAATCTTGCTAGATTTTTTCTTGGCTCCAAAGTGCCAACAAATAGTACATATTTCTTATTTATATTGTTATGTTTAATTACCTGCGTTAAAGCAAGTGATCCAGCTTCATAAATAACCGTAGTTTTTTGTTTTGATTCAGGAACTTCATTATATAAGTCTTGAGCAGTTGAATCAGAAACTGCAATCACCCTATCAGCAATTTTCACTGATTTTGGCATGAAACTAGAATCTAGAAATTTCCCTAAAGGGCGCATTGTATCTGGAGCATGTTTCCATACTAGGTCATGAATAGTAACTACACTTACAATAGATTGAGATAGAAGGACAGGAAGTCTGTGCGCAGGTGACCAAAATATGTCTAAACTATCCTGTTTTGCCCAAAAGGGTAAAATAAGTTGTGACCAGGGCATATAAGTACCCTTAATCCATTTTGGAAAAGATAGAGTTCGAACAGAAACATTTTTCATATTCCACTTTTTATGCAAAATTGGACGATGGGAATAAAGTACCCATTCATGTGATTTGTCTAATACCATTAAGTCTAAAAGGCTTATTGTATAGCGACCAATCCCAGAGATTGGCTCAGAAAGAGATCTTGTATCAACTCCAATTCGCACTTTTTTTTCCAATATATTCACGCAACATTACATATACTAATCCAAAAAACAGAACTCCTTCCGAAAAAATTGTAGCCCAAGCAGCGCCCATTGCGCCATAATCTGGGATAAGCCATGCATTCAATCCTACATTCAAGAGTGCTACAAAAACAACAATCTTCGCATAACTTATCTCTTTATTCATGGAAATAGCACCTTGGGTCAAAATGTAATTGGGAAGTATAAATAGCATAGAA
>CALKDJ010000155.1 GCA_938084195.1 uncultured Methylophilaceae bacterium | reverse complement strand
AGACAATAAGTCACCGTATTTAATTTTTTCCAAAGAAGAAAAACAACATCAAAGTAAATAAATATATTTCTAGTCTTGTAATTTTTTAAAACAACACCATAATTAAATCTAACAGATAACCCTAAAAAAAAGATAATTCATGAAAGATAAAAAATCTGAAATTTTACCCATGCTTCCACTTCGTGATGTAGTTGTATATCCACAGCTCGTCATTCCACTTTTTGTGGGAAGAGAAAAATCAATCCAAGCAATTGAAAAAGCGAATAACGGGGATAAAAGAATATTGCTTGTAGCCCAAAAAAATGCAAATAAGGATGAGCCGCTTGTAAAAGACCTCTTTAAAATAGGAACTGTTGCAACCATATTGCAAATGTTAAAGTTACCTGATGGTACGATTAAGGTTTTAGTTGAAGGAATTGACAGGGCTGAGGTAACTAGTTTTCATGAAAAAGGTGAATTTTGGTCTGCTAATGTAAATTTCGTTGAAATTAAAGAGCGCAAAGACAAAAAGACATTAGCCTTCATGCGATCAGTATTTTCTCAGTTTGACCAGTATGTAAAATTAAACAAAAAAATTCCTCCGGAGATATTAACATCCCTTACATCGATAAATGATCCAGGAAGGTTAGCAGACTCAATAGCTGCTAATTTAACACTTAAATTATCAGAAAAACAAACCATTCTTGAGACTTTTGATATTAGAGAACGATTAGATTTGCTGCTTAATATTATGGAGTCTGAGATTGATATTCTTCAAGTTGAGAAAAAAATTAGAGGCAGAGTTAAAAATCAAATGGAAAAATCTCAGAGGGAATATTATCTCAATGAGCAAGTAAAAGCGATTCAAAAAGAACTCGGTGAACAAGATGAAAATGCTGACTTAGAGGAGTTGGAGAAGAAAATAAAAGAAGTGAATATGAGTGAAGAGGCAGAAGATAAATGCATGTCTGAGCTTAAAAAATTAAAATTAATGTCTCCAATGTCTGCCGAAGCATCTGTTGTGAGGACCTATATTGAAACCATTATTGGACTTCCATGGACAAATAAGACGGATATTAATAAAGATTTAAACAAGGCTGAATTAAGTTTGGAGTCAGATCACTATGGCTTGGAGAAAGTGAAAGAACGTATAGTGGAATATCTAGCCGTTCAAAATAGGGTAGGTAAGTCGAAAGCACCAATCCTCTGTCTAGTAGGGCCTCCAGGAGTTGGCAAAACATCACTTGGCCAAAGTATTGCAAATGCTGTCAATAGGAAATTTATTCGTATGGCCTTAGGAGGGGTAAGGGATGAGGCTGAAATTAGAGGGCACAGAAGAACATATATTGGCTCTATGCCAGGAAAAATTCTTCAAAATATGAGCAAAATTAATTCAAATAACCCGCTCTTTCTTCTTGATGAAGTTGATAAAATGGGCCAAGACTTTAGAGGTGATCCCTCATCTGCATTATTGGAAGTCCTTGATCCAGAACAGAACCATACCTTTACTGATCATTATGCAGAAATTGAATACGATCTTTCAGATGTGATGTTTGTTGCAACTGCTAATTCTATGAATATTCCAGAGCCACTTTTAGACAGAATGGAAATCATCAGGTTAGCTGGTTATACCGAACAAGAAAAGACAAGTATCGCTTTTAAATATTTAATACCCAAACAATTCATAAATAATGGATTAAAAAAATCAGAGCTTTCAATCACCGATAGAGCAATTAAGGATATCGTGCAATTTTATACCAGGGAAGCTGGTGTAAGAAAATTAGAGCAAGAAATTGCAAAAATATGTCGGAAGGCTGTAAAGATTATTACAGGCCTAAAAAAGCCAAAAAAATTAACTGTCAGCAATAAAAATATATCTGATTTCCTTGGAGTTAAAGTATACGACATTGGTTTGGCAGCAAAGAAAAATCAAGTTGGTCAGGTTACCGGATTGGCATGGACAAGTGTCGGAGGAGAACTCCTTACGATCGAGGCCGTTGAGCTTCCTGGTAAAGGAAAAACTATTCTTACGGGAAAATTAGGCGAGGTGATGCAAGAATCTATTCATGCTGCCCTAAGCGTTGTGAGAAATCGTGCTGGTAAACTTGGTATAGATGAGACATTTTATGAGAAAAAGGATATTCATATTCATTTCCCTGAGGGTGCGACTCCAAAAGATGGTCCAAGTGCAGGCATAGGTATTACCACTGCTATTATATCTACCATGACAGGTATACCAGTTAGATCAGATGTTGCTATGACAGGAGAGATTACTCTAAGAGGGGAGGTCCTTCCAATAGGTGGACTCAAAGAAAAGCTTTTAGCTGCCCATCGAGGCAATATTAAAACAGTAGTAATACCAGAACAAAATGCCAAAGATTTAGCAGACGTTCCTGAGGAAATTAAAAATAAATTAGAAATTATTCCAACACAGTGGATTGATAAAGTTATTGATATTGCGTTGGTCAAAAAACCTCAGCCAATTACCGCCAAACAAAACCATAAAGAGGTAGACAAAAAAATTCCATCTATTAACAAATCTATTGCACATTAAAATTGTTACTTTTAGAGTATTTCACTAGCTTTGTTTTTCAGTATATTGTAAAATGGCGAGCTCAAATTCCTAGGGATTTGGGTGCTTAGCTCAGTTGGTAGAGCGTCACCCTTACAAGGCGAATGTCACAGGTTCGACCCCTGTAGCACCCACCATTTGGGAGTGGTAGTTCAGTTGGTTAGAATACCGGCCTGTCACGCCGGGGGTCGCGGGTTCGAGTCCCGTCCACTCCGCCAAAATTAATAGGGCGAATATGATATTCGCCTTTATTAATTCGAACCTTTGAATTTTAGAAAAGTCTTTGAAATAGCTATATTAAAGATCGGAAAAATATAATTATGTTGGATAAAATAAGAAATAGCACTGACTCAAAATTAGCCAAAGTGATATTAGGAATAATCATAATTCCTTTTGCTCTATTTGGCATTGACTCATACCTAAGCTCAGTAGGATCAAATGTTTTTGTTGCTAAAGTGAACGGTATTGAGATATCAGGCCAACAATATCAAAATACTGAAGCTTTAATAAAGGAGCAGATGGGAGGAGCAGCTTCTGACCCTGCATTATTTCAATCTCCTCAATTCAAAAAAGCCGTAATTGAAAATCTAATATCTGCAGAGCTTATGAATCAATCGATTTCAGATAATGGATTTGTTATAAGCGATGATCAATTAAGCAGTTATATAGTAGGCATGCCTGATTTTCAAGAAAATGGTAAATTCTCTCAAGAAAGATACGACCAGATTGTGCAATATAATAATTTAACCCCAAAGAAACTCGAAGATAGAATACGAACTCAAATGGCAACTCAGCAGGCCAAAGATAGCCTTAATCGTTTAGTACATATTCCAGATGAAATTATTCAACCTCTTGTAAATCTAACTTATCAAAAGAGAGATATTAGTTTGCATGAAATAAAGCTTGACGATTATAAGAAAAAAATTAAGCCAACAGAAGATGAAATAAAGAAATTCTATGATGAAAATACTGAATCCTTTGTCAGACCTGACCGAATAAAGATTGAGTTTTTAATTTACTCAGTTGCAGGAATTGTACCTTCTGTCTCAATTACTGATGATGATGTAAGGAATTTTTTTGAAGCGAATAAAGATCAATTTCAAGCTGATCAAAAAAGAAGCGCTAAGCATATTTTATTTGCATATCAACCAGGCATAGATTTTGAAGAAAAGGCTAGAATTAGAGATTTAGCCCAGACTACTCTCAACGAAATAAAACAAAATTCAAAAATATTCGACAATAAAGCGAAAGAACTGTCACAAGATATTGAATCTGCAAAAAATGGTGGTGATTTAGGATTTTTCTCACGTGGAGATATGGTAAAACCCTTTGAAGATGCTGTTTTTTCATTAAAAGAAAACGAAGTTTCTGATTTAGTAGAAACTGAATTTGGCCTACATATAATCATGCTTACTAAAATCAAAGGTGAGGATGTAAGCTTTGAAAAGCTCAAAACACAAATTAAAGGTGAGCTTATTTATGGAAAAGCTCTTGAAGAGTACGCAACTAAGGCTGAAGATTTTAATAATGTGGTTTATGAAAATTCAGAAAATCTTAATGTTGCCGCCAAAAAGTTCGATTTAGAAATTCAAGAAAGTCAATGGCTGACCCTAGATGATGCAAGACAGTTTTTTAATAATGATGCCTTTGCGAATGAAATCTTTTCTAAA
>CALKDJ010000154.1 GCA_938084195.1 uncultured Methylophilaceae bacterium | reverse complement strand
TCCGATATATTACTCACCCGTTCGCCACTCGCCATCAGAGAGCAAGCTCTCTATGCTGCCGTTCGACTTGCATGTGTAAAGCATTCCGCCAGCGTTCAATCTGAGCCAGGATCAAACTCTTCAGTTTAATCTCTAACTTTTACTTACTTTTCTAATAAATTAGAAAAGTATTTGTATCGCTTGTGCTTTTTATATACTCAAATTCATTTCAAGGTTGACTAGCTATAGAGCTAGTGTGGTCTTGTCACAAATTTTGCGTAAGCACTTATATTTTGAGTCTTAGGTTATAAATTAATTTAAAACCTAATTTGACCTCGTCTATAAGCACCCACACTTATCAGTTGTTAAATTGTTAAAGAACAAATACGATCATTGGTTGCGGGGACAGGATTTGAACCTGTGACCTTCGGGTTATGAGCCCGACGAGCTGCCAGACTGCTCCACCCCGCGATCGAATTTCAACGAAATTTTCGCTGCTTTTACGTACATGACGCAAAGAGGGGAGACTATAGCACCTTTGTTTGAATTATGTCAACAAAAAAGTGTTATTTAAATTCGCCCAATGGGGCATAAACACTATGATTTTATCAACTTTCAAAATACACCAAATCGTTATAATTTTTCACACAATATGTGAAAGACGCGAGACTATATCAAGCCATTTTAATCGTGTCAAACATAATCTCTAATTTTATGAAAATTTATGCTTTTGTAAGCAAATCGTTAATTGTTTTTACATAATTTACTGGATCATTCAGCTGCCCACCTTCAGCTAAAACTGCTTGATCAAAAATAACTGAGCTATAACGATCAAACTCAGGTTTACCCTTATAAGATTCAAGCTTCTTGATCAAGTTATGTGTGGGATTAATCTCTAGAATGGGTTTCACATCTGGAGTATCTTGCCCGGCTGCTTTTAATATTCTTTCTAAATTACCAGAAATATCATTCTCCCCAACAACTAAGCATGATGGTGAGTCAGTCAGGCGATGAGTAACTTTTACTTCTTTTACTTTATCCCCGAGTGATTTTTGTATATTCTCTACAAGCGTTTTAGCCTTTTCTTCTATTTTCTTTTTAACTTCTTTCTCGCTATCTTCTTCAAGTTTTCCTAAGTCTAAATCCCCTTTTGCAATGGATTGTAATTTTTTACCGCCAAATTCAGTTAAGTAAGAAACCATCCATTCATCTACTCGATCTCCTAAAATCAATACCTCAATTTTTTTCTTCTTAAAAATCTCAAGATGAGGGCTATTTTTAGCAGCACTAAAAGAATCAGCGGTAATAAAGTAAATATTTTCTTGTTCGGGTTTCATGCGCTTAACATATTCCTCAAGAGATACACTTTGCTCATCACTTTCATCATAAGTGCTTGCGAAACGTAATAAATTTGCAATTTTATCTTTATTTGCAAAGTCTTCAGCGGGGCCTTCCTTTAACACACGCCCGAATTCACTCCAAAACTTTTTGTAATCATCAGGTTTTTTCTTTGCCATATCTTCTAACGATGACAATATTTTCTTAACCGTTCCTCCTTTTATGGATTCTACTTGTCTACTGTCTTGAAGAATTTCTCTTGAAACATTTAATGGCAAGTCATTACTATCAATTACACCCTTAATAAATCGTAAATACTGAGGCATTAATTTTTCCGTTGCTTCCATAATAAATATTCGCTTCACATATAACTTAACTCCAAGTGATTTTTCTCGATCATAAAGATCAAAAGGAGCTTTACTCGGAATATATAGTAATGAAGAATATTCTTGCGTGCCCTCTACTTTATTATGAAAATAGGCAAGAGGTTTCTCTTGATCAAATGTCAGACTTTTATAAAACTCTTGATATTCACTCGCCTTAACATCTTTTTTATTCCTTGCCCAAATTGCAGATGCATTATTTATTGTCTCATCTTCATTGGTTTTAACTGACTTTCCATCTTTAAAATCAGACTTTTTCATAATAATTGGTAAAGTAATATGATCCGAGTATTTTTTTATAATCTCTCGAAGTCGCCAATCGTCTAAAAATTCATCTTCTTCTTTCTTTAAATGCAGTGTCACTGAGGTTCCACGACTCTCTTTATTGATATCCTCAATACTAAATTCACCATCGCCTTTAGATTGCCACCTAAATGCTTTCTTTTGTCCTGCTTTCTTTGTTTCCAGCAACACCTCTTCTGCGATAATGAATGCCGAATAAAAGCCAACACCAAATTGTCCAATTAAGTGAGCATCTTTAGCTTCATCTCCGGACAACTTACCTAAGAATTCTTTTGTGCCTGAACGCGCTATAGTCCCAATATTAGCAATAATTTCATCCTTATCCATACCGATACCATTATCAGTAACCGTAATAGTCCTTTTTTCTTTATCATAATCAACATTAATTTTTAGTTCTGCATTTCCCTCAAAAAGATCATTGTTATTTAGGGCTTCAAATCGTAACTTATCAGATGCATCACTTGCATTAGATATTAGCTCTCGAATAGCAATTTCTTTATTGCTATAAAGAGAATGAATCATAAGGTGAAGAAGTTGTTTAACTTCGGTTTGGAAGTTTAATGTTTCTTTTTTTGTAGCCATAAAATTGTAATCCTAAATAAATTAATTTTTCAATATATGAATAGTGGGGGCGTAATAATAAATTTCAATAGTATATTTATTAAAGATTATTTAATATGAAAGATACTGCAATAAAAGCAAAAGATGCAGTCACATTAACGCTTGAACCATATCCTGCACAATTTAAACCTTGAAAATTAACTTCATCAATATCATTACTTGGTTTTATGATTTTTTCTGGAGAAAATACAGTTGGAATATTATAAGAAATTCCATGTATTTTTTTTTGTTTATTGAAAAACTGACGTATGCTTGATAATAATGGGTCACCAAACGTTTTTTCAAGATTTGCAATTTGTATCAAAGATGGATTGGTTTTACCTCCTGCTCCTCCCGTCATTAAAAGTGAAATTTTATTTTTTACACAAAAATTTGCTAAAGAAATTTTAACTTTTGTTTGATCAATAGCATCAACAACGTAGTGAAAATTAGAATTGATATATTTTTCTATATTATTTTCATCCAGAAAATCATCAACAACATCAACACTAATTTTAGGATTAATATCTTTAAGCCTAAGAGACATGGTTTCAATTTTGGACGAGCCAAGCGTTGAATCTAATGCCTGAATCTGACGATTGATATTGGATTCTGCGATATGATCCATATCGATTAAAGTGATTTTTCCAATACCATGTCGAGCTAAGGATTCTGCAACCCATGAGCCAACTCCACCTATTCCCACGATACAAATATGACTCTTTTTGAAAATCTCTAATCTATCCTCACCATACAATCTGCCCACACTAGTAAATCTTCTATCAACATCATAGCTCTGCATTATCATGATTTATCAAGAATAACGAAGGCAACAGCGATATTTTTTTCATCAGATATTGATAGGTGTTGGCAAGTAATTTTTTGCTTAATCAATATCTCGTTAATATTGTTATTAAAATCAAAACTTGGCTTTCCCATCTCATCATGCTTTACCGAAATGGCTTGCAAATTAATTTCACCTCTAAAACCCGTTCCCATAGCCTTAGAAAATGCTTCTTTAGCAGCAAATCTTTTAGCTAAAAAATTTTCTTTTAAAGTTGAGGATTTGTATGCAATCATCTCCTCATCAGTTAAAATTTTCTTTGCTAATTTATCCCCATACTTTTCAATAGATTCTTTAATGCGAATAACTTCCACAACATCAGTGCCAATGCCATAAATCATTTGTGAACTACCCCATCAATAATAACTTTCATTTTCTTTACAGCATTTTCCCAACCTATGAATAGCGCTTCAGCAACTATTGCATGCCCTATATTTAGCTCGTTAATTTTTTTTAGTTCAGCAATTTCCTGGACATTTTGGTAATGCAAACCGTGTCCAGCATTAACAATTAAACCATTTGTTAGTGCAAAATCAGTAGCTTTTTTGATTTGTTCTAATTCATTATTACGGAGCACTGGGTCATTTTCGAGATCAGCATAATGCCCGGTATGAATTTCAATAACTGGTACCCCAATTTCAATTGCCTTTTGAATTTGATTCATACATGGCGCAATGAACAATGAAACTCTTATACCTTTGCTTAGAAGTAGTTCACATGCATTTGCAATTTTATTAAATTGTCCGATAACATCTAAACCACCTTCAGTTGTTCTTTCCTCCCTTCTCTCAGGAACGAAACAAACATCCTGAGGGGATACATCTAGTGCAATATCAATCATCTCTTTAGTAGGTGCTAGCTCTAAATTCATCTTAGTTTTAAGTAAAGGTTTTAATTCATATAAATCAGCATCCTGCATGTGTCTTCTATCCTCTCGTAAGTGAAGTGTTATGCTGTCAGCACCAGCCTTTTCAGCAAGATATGCTGCCGTTACCACACTTGGGTAAGAAGTTCCTCGCGCTTCTCTAATTGTTGCAATATGATCAATATTTACCCCTAATTTCAATTTTCAGTCTCCATTTGCCATAAAAAGCTGTTTTGAATACAAAGGCTTATCGCCTATATAATGATTTATTAAATAACGCATTAATTGCTTACTTTGTTTTTCTGTTTCCTTACTCTCATAATTATCATCTGCCATATCAATTAGTGTTTTACCTGATATTACCAGTTGATTGGAAAACTGTTTATCATCTGAAGCACCAGATCCTGCCTGATAAAAATACTGTTTTTTTGGGTCAATTATACTTCCCTGTGTATCATTCTTTAGAGGAACTTCATATCCAATTTCTTGAAGCAATCTCAGTTCGAAGCGCCTTAAAATCATATTAAGAGATTTATTTGTAGTCAGAGCCAAAATTGTTTTATGATAAAAATCATATAATCTAGGATATGGATCATCTTTTGGAACAAGTCTCATAATCAACTCATTCAGATAAAACCCACAAACTAAGGCATCTCCCTCAATAGCTAAAAATGCATTACTCCAATCCACATTATGAAGTGTTTTTAAATCCTGAAGGCCTGACCAAGTTGCATGAAGAGATTGAAATGGGAGCAACATTCCTCGCAAGGAGGATTTGGGCCTTCTTGCACCTTTAGCCACCAGAGCTATTCGACCAAAGTCCTTTGATAGTATTTCTACTATCAAACTAGTTTCCTTAAAAGGATAACTATGGAGTATATATATAGGCTGATTCTCTTTTCTAGAAGTGCTTGCCATAACCCTATAAACCCAGTGATTTTAATGCTCTTTGGTCATCAGCCCAACCTTTTTGGACTTTTACCCATATCTCAAGCCATACCTTACTTCCAAAAAGTTTTTCCATATCCCGTCGAGAGCTTGTAGAGATCTCTTTTAATCTCTTTCCATTTTTTCCAATAATCATCGGTTTATGCGCATCTCTATCTAAAATAATTGCTGCAAAAATTCTTCGCACACCCTCAATAATCTCAAATTTTTCAATTTCTACAGCAATCGAATAAGGTAATTCCTGTCCGGTTAATCGAAACACTTTTTCACGCACTATCTCAGCCGATAAAAATCTTTCGTTTTTATCGGTAAGTTCATCCTTGGAAAAAATAAAGTCTTGTTCAGGCAAAAAAGATTTCAATGCATGCTTCAACGGTTCAAGATTATTTGATTTCTTCACACTTGTTGGAACAATCGCCTTAAAACGATCAATAGCGTCTAATTCTTTTATGAAACCAAGTAATTTAGACTTTTCCTTTAATAAATCTACTTTATTAATAGCAAGTACTACGGGAGTAACTTCTGGAATCATTTTTAGGATTTTATTATCTATTTCATCCAGCACACCTGGCCCAATCATAAACAAAATTACATCAACATCCTTTAATGCTTGATGCACCGTTTTATTAAGACTACGATTCATCATATTTAAATGTCTTAATTGGTATCCTGGTGTATCAACAAATATATATTGGGTATCGCTATCAGAACAAATACCTAACAATTGATAACGTGTAGTCTGAGCTTTCCTTGATGTAATGCTAAGCTTAGTGCCAACAAAATAATTAAGTAAGGTAGATTTACCAACATTAGGTTGCCCTACGATTGCAATAGTTCCGCATTTTTTTTTAGGGTCCATTAGCTTTTCCCATAGCCTTTAAAGCTAAATTTGCAGCACTTTGCTCAGCAATTTTTCTGCTAGATCCTTGTCCTAAAACACATATATCAAGCTTCTTAATTTTGCATTGCACTTTAAAGGTTTGTGCATGTGATTCACCATCTATTTCAAAAATACTATATTCAGGAATATCTATTTTTTCAGCCTGCAAAAGTTCTTGAAGCAGTGATTTACTATCTTTATACACTTTTTTAGGATCAATACTTTTTATATGATCGACAAACCAATTTTCAATGAGTAATCTTACTTTATCCAGTCCATCATCCAGATAAATTGCCCCTATAATAGCCTCTACACTATCAGCCAGAATCGATGGCCTTCTCCAGCCAGCACTTTTCAGTTCGCCTTCACCTAGTTTTAAAAATTCCCCTATATTTAACTTAATTGCAATATCACTTAAAGTTGAAGCCTTTACTAATTGTGACCGTAGTCTGCTTAAATCTCCTTCAGACAAATTTGAAAATTTTTTAAAAAGTAGTTCGGCTATTAAAAAATTTAAAATACCATCCCCTAAAAATTCAAGGCGCTCGTTATTATCTCCCTTCGCACTTCTATGCGTTAGAGCAACTTCAACAAGCTCTTTATTTTTGAATGAATATCCTAGTTTTTTTTCAATTTGCTCTATTTGAATTGCATTCATATCTATTGTATTGAATCTCCAATACGAGAAAAGTTATCAAAATTTAACCAAATCATAAAGGCTTTACCTACTAAATATTTCTCTGGCACATATCCCCATACCCTGCTGTCTGAAGAATTGTCCCTATTATCACCTATGGCTAGATAGTGTTTATCTGGAACTATAAAATTATAATTTTCGTCAGGAATATCATGAACAAGAATAGAATATTCAGAATTATCTAAGATTTCTCTCTTTTTTGATGCAGACATAGGACGAGATGATGCTAAAAAATAATCGTAAACACCTTCATATGATTGGTTGATTTTTTCATCATTAATATACAAAACTTTGTCCTCATAGCGAATCTTGTCACCTGGTAAACCAATCAACCGTTGTATATAATCAATACTTGGATCCTCAGGGTAATGAAAAACAAAAACGTCTCCTCGTTTCGGTTGCCCAAGAGAAAGAATCAGTTTGTTAAAAACAGGTAATCTTAACCCATAACTAAACTTATTGACGGCGATAAAGTCTCCAGCAACTAAGGTTGGCATCATAGAACCCGAAGGAATTTTAAAGGGCTCAACTATAAAGCTACGAATGATAAATACAGCTAACAATACTGGGAAAAAACCTTTTATATTTTCAATTATTTTATTATTCTTTAATTTTCCTTTTCTAAGGAATAGTTTGTCAATAAGCCATACAGCACCAGTTAGAAAAGTAACTCCCATAAGAATAGCTGCAAAAATCATTTTTCATCTACCTGTAAAATTGCTAAAAAAGCCTCTTGTGGAATCTCAACATTTCCCACTTGCTTCATTCTTTTCTTACCTGCTTTTTGTTTCTCTAATAGTTTTCTTTTACGACTTACGTCACCACCATAACATTTTGCTAGTACATTTTTTCTCATAGCTTTAACAGTTTCTCGAGAAATAATATTTGCTCCAATTGCCGACTGAATAGCCACATCAAACATTTGACGAGGAATTAATTGACGCATCTTAGATGCCAACTCTCTTCCACGGTATAAGCTATTTGATTTATGGACAATTAAAGAGAGTGCATCCACCCTGTCACCATTAACCATAATATCAAGTTTAACCAAATCCGCTGCTCGAAATTCTAAAAATTCATAATCCATGGACGCATAGCCTCTTGATACAGATTTGAGCCTATCAAAAAAATCTAACACTACCTCATTCAAAGGAATTTCATAACTCAACATCACTTGACGACCCATATATTGCATATTTTTTTGAATACCTCTTTTTTCATTCGTTAACGTCATTACTGGCCCAACGTAATCATGAGGCAATAAAATATTTAACTGAATAATAGGCTCTCGAATTTCCTCTACTGTAGACAAATCTGGCAAGCGTGAAGGATTTTCGATAAAGGATGATTGGCCATTTTTTAAAAGTAATTCATAAACAACCGTTGGTGCCGTTGTTATTAGTTCAACCTCATACTCGCGTTCTAAGCGCTCTTGAATAATATCCATATGCAAAAGTCCTAAAAAGCCACATCGAAAACCATACCCTAATGCAGTTGAATTCTCAGCCTCAAAAGCAAGCGAAGAGTCATTGAGTTGAAGCTTCTCTAGAGCCGTTCTTAAAGCTTCGAATTGATTTGATTCAATTGGATAAAGTCCTGCAAAAACTTGAGGTTTAATCTCTTTAAATCCAGGTAAAGGTTCCATAGCTTTTTCTTTGCTCAAAGTAATTGTATCGCCAACCTTCGCACTAGATAATTCTTTAATACCTGCAATAACAAAACCAACTTCTCCGGCACTTAATGAGGTCATGCTTATTGGTTTAGGGGTAAAAATCCCAACTTGTTCACATAAATATTCATCCTTTGTTGCCATTAAATGAATTTTATCTTTAGAATTTAATTGGCCATCTATTACTCTTACTAACATTACTACACCAACGTAGTTATCAAACCATGCGTCAATAACTAAAGCTTTAAGTGGGTTTGAAGGTGAACCTGTAGGTGCTGGAATTCGATGAACAACCTCCTCTAGGATGTCACCAACCCCCAAACCTGTTTTAGCAGAACAAGCTATAGCATCATTAGCTTCAATTCCAATTACATCCTCAATTTCCTTTTTTACACGATCAGGTTCAGCAGATGCCAAATCTATTTTATTAAGCACGGTGAAAACTTCTATATTTTGATCCAGGGCGGTATAACAATTGGCCACAGTCTGAGCCTCTACACCTTGAGAAGCATCGACGACCAAAATACCTCCTTCACATGCCGCCAATGATCGACTCACTTCATAGGTAAAATCAACATGGCCTGGAGTATCAATTAAATTGAATGTATAAACTTGATTATCTTTAGCTTTATATTTAAGAGTTACAGTTTGGGCCTTTATTGTAATACCTCTTTCCTTCTCAAGCTCCATTGTATCAAGTACTTGAGAATCCATTTCGCGCTCAGTAAGTCCTCCACAATGCTGGATTATACGATCAGCTAAAGTTGATTTACCGTGATCAATATGGGCAATAATTGAAAAATTTCTTATTTTATTCATCATATTAAAAAGACTTAGCTGTTCCTAGAAAAAAAAGAAAGGCGCCACGAGCGCCTTTAAAATAGATAATTTTACAACAAAGTCTATCAATCTTAGAAGATTTATTACTTATTGACTTTAACAGGTATGTAAATTGTATTACCGTTTCGGTAAATAAGTAATGCAATAGTTTTACCCTTAGGGACTCTTCTTATTTTCTTATTAAAAGAGGCAATTGATTCAACTGCCGAATTATTGAATGCTAAAATAACATCCCCTGTTCTAATTCCTGAAGTACTTGCAGACCCCTCTACTTTTACAACTAACAGACCATTTCTACCATTAATTTTTTTTCTGTCGTCGTTATTTAATTGTCTGAGAGAAAGTCCAATGCGATTGACTTCATTTATCTTACTCTCTCTTGACGCTACGACAGTTTCCTCACTCGGCATCTCACCAACTTTTACGTCCAGTTTTATTTTTTTTCCTTTACGAAGTATTTCCACTGGGACTTTGGTGAAAGGTTTTATAGTTCCAACAAATTTTGGAAGATCTGAAGAAGATACAATAACATTATTATTAAATTTGAGTATTATATCTCCGGGCTGAATACCACCCTTTTCAGCAGGTGAAGCTTTTTCAACCATAGCTATCAAGGCACCACTGGTATTATCTAATCCAAATGACTCTGAAAGTTCTTCAGTAACCTCTTGGATTGCAACACCTAACCATCCACGTATTACTTTCCCATTTTTCTTTAGTTGATCAGCAACGTTTATTGCTACATCAATGGGAATAGCGAATGATAAGCCCATATAACCTCCAGTGCGACTGTATATTTGAGAATTAATACCAATAACCTCACCCTCAGTATTAAATAAAGGTCCACCAGAGTTTCCAGGATTTATTGCTACATCAGTTTGTATAAATGGTACAAAATTCTCTTGCGGCAGTGCTCTGCCCTTAGCACTTACAACGCCCACTGTCATAGTATTTTCTAAACCAAAAGGAGATCCTATCGCTGCGACCCATTGCCCAACTTTAATTTTTTCAGGATTACCAAGCTCTACTTTGGGAAGATTTTTTGCTTTAATTTTTAACAAGGCAACATCCGTTCTTCTGTCCATTCCTAAAATTTCTGCTTTAAACTCTCTTTTATCAGCCAATTTAACTACGACTGTATCTGCTTGAGCAACTACATGAGCATTAGTAATAATATAACCGTTACTTTCGATAATAAAACCTGATCCAGTTCCATTTACACTCTCTTGTGGCGACTGATCTCCACCTTGAGGAGGAATACCAGGGAAATTTGGAATCCCGAATCGTTTAAAGAACTCTTGCATTCTCTCGTCTTGGAATGGGACGTTGCCTTGATTGACACGTCTTTCAACAATTGAACTTATATTGACAACTTTATTGCCTTGTTCTTCAGCCAATATTGAAAAATCAGGTAATTCAACTGCATGTAATGGTTTAATAAAAAACGATATTGCCATTAGCAATGGTATGATTAATTTCATTTATCTTTCCTTAAAATACATTTTAATAACCATAACAGCCAATTTAAGGAGCCATATATGATTCTTTATAACCAGCTATTTTACTAAAATTAATGCAATAAAAAAACTAATCATTTAATTTTAAAAAGAGATTGATTTAGTAAAAATTTCACAGGTTTTTTTCGGAACGGCTCCAACAGTCATAATTTGAAAACCATTAAAGTATCTTGCACATACTTGAGTTCTACCCAGAGTGACATTTCCTACCCTTGGTTTATGCCCTCTTTGAACTGGTTGAATAAATACTGAAAGATATGAAAGACCATCCGAAAAAACTAACTGATGGCTCAGCATGGTTATGCCTTTATTTCTAGTTGATTTAGCGCTAACTTCCTTGAAACCTTTGGGGATCGAGGAAAACTGCCAAAATTTTTGAACAGGCAAATCATTAATAGCTTCATCCATTTGATAATCTTTTGTTAAATCTATTTTTGGTGAAAACCAAGATAAGTCACCATGCGTATTGACAAAATTGAGTTTCGTAAAAGCCGCTTGTTCAATTAAATCATTATTTTTATCACTAACAATCATTTTTAATGGAAGAGATGTTTTTTTATCAACCCAAAAATGATAAAAATGACGATATTGATCTTTTGGGGTAAGCACAATAATTTGTGCTGAACGATCGGCGACTCTGTCTATTTTGCCAAAATGTAAAGTATAAACATTTTTTAAATTATCAATGTTGTCAGGTATGACTGCAGGAAAAAGGTTATGTGAATGTCTTTTTTTTATGTGAACGTTTTTGTCACTTGAATGATATACCGTGGTATTTTTTCCATGGGATAGCATTTCACCAGGTGCACCATCCATTAAAGTCATTCTGGTATATTCATCAGATTCATGAAGTACATGAGTTACCTCTATAGATTGTGTTTGTTTATTGTGAGTAAAGTGATAAATCCCTTGATAATTAAGATTTTTAGCAGCTAAATGTGCATCAGATATAATTTTCCATGGGTCGTCAATGGCCACAGAAATATTTATGGTACTTAATGTGATAAGTACAATTTGTAAAAAATTTCTAATCATTTAATCCTGCTGAGAAAAATTTGCTTGAATAAAATAGCCGGCATTTAGTGAGGTATTCGCATAATGACGCGCAATAATTTCTTCAGAAACATCCTCTTGGACCAACTGAACTGTTTGACTATTTTGAGTAGTCGTAAAGCTCATAGCCGATATACCGATAATAAAGAAGGCAGCAAAAGAGGCAGCAATTTTCCAGTGTTTGTAAGGATTATCAGCTAATGTACTTTCATTATTATGAATATAACCACTAATTTGTGTAGGCTCTTTGTCAATAGCCTGCATAATCTTGTCGGTGAGATTTGGTGTATTTGTAAAATTGTTCTGCAATATGTCTCTGATAACTTGGTAATTTGTCCAGGTATTTTTGTTACTTGAGCGAGAAGATAACTTATCAATTTCCTCACTAAGCTTTTCTTTTTGTACTTCATTATCAAATAATGATGAAAGTTTTTCCGACATATTTATTATTCCTTAATTAATCTAATTACCATCTTTTATCTGTTTTTTCTAGAAGAGGTTTCAACTTTTCTGAAATTGCTTCTCGTGCTCTAAAAATTCTTGATCTAACTGTTCCAATAGGACAATCCATAATGTCTGCTATTTCTTCATAGCTCAATCCATCCATTTCCCTTAATGAAATAGCTTGCCTTAAATCATCGGGTAAAAATTCGATTGCTTGATTTACAGTAACTACAATCTCATTGGTCATCATAGAAGTTTCGGGAGTCTCAAGGCTTCGCATTTCATGGCCATCATCAAAGTTTTCTATATCTTCTATCTCAACAGAATTCATAGCTTTTGGTCTTCTACCAAGAGAAACAAGATGGTTTTTAGCGGTGTTAATTCCAATGCGATATAACCAGGTGTAAAAGGCGCTATCACCTCGGAAATTATTTATAGCTCTGTAAGCTTTAATGAAGGAATCTTGAACAATATCTTCGATCTCAGATTGGTCTCTAACCATTCTAGATAGGAGTCGTGTGAGTTTTTTATTATATTTCTCAACAAGAATACCGAAAGCTTTCTTATCGCCTTTTTGGGCCTTTTCAACAAGCTTCTGATCGATTGCTCTATCCGGATTAACTGGTTTAGATTCCATGTTTTTTTTCTTCGTATGTTCTTGGGCAACATTGTACATGGGCTTTGGATTTGATACGAGTTTTAGTGCGCTCATAAGCTCTCTTTCATTAAAAATATAAAACCAATTAAAAAATAATATTATCTGTAACGTAATTGACCTACAATATATCCATAAAGTTCAGTATATTGACAGTTAAATTATGATTAATTTTGATGTGGTAATAATAGGTAGTGGCCTTGCTGGATTAAGCACGGCGTTAAAGTTAGCGGACAACAAAAAAATAGCTATTATCAGTAAGCGTGCCCTTGACGATAGTTCAAGCCAATGGGCTCAAGGAGGTATTGCGTCCTCCTCCTCACAATTTGACTCGTACAAATCACATATTCAAGATACCATCAATGCAGGGTCTGGATTGTGTGATGAAAAGGTTACTGATTTTGTCGCTAAAGAAAGTGTCGCAGCGCTTGATTGGCTTGTTAAGATGGGGGTGAATTTCACAAAAGAAGCTAATACCTCAAAATTACACCTTACTAAAGAAGGCGGGCACACCCACAGAAGAATTGCGCATGTCGCAGATACAACCGGCTCGGCTATCCAAACTACCCTTATTAAAAAAGTAAAAAGTCATTCAAACATTTCAATATTTGAAAACCACATCGCAGTTGATTTGATAACTTCCAAAAAACTTGATCCACAAAATAGCAAAAACAATACTTGTCTTGGTTTATACGTTTTAGAAAATGATAGTGGTCATGTAATCACTATGCACGCTAATGTCACAGTATTGGCAACAGGAGGTGCTAGTAAGGTTTATTTATATACGACAAATCCTGATGTGAGCACAGGCGATGGTATCTCTATGGCCTGGCGTTCGGGTTGCAGGGTAGCAAATATGGAGTTTGTGCAATTTCACCCTACCTGTTTATTTCATCCCCATGAAAAATCTTTCTTAATATCCGAAGCATTAAGAGGTGAAGGTGCGATCCTTAAACTACCTGATAACACAGCTTTTATGCACCTTTACGATGATAGAGCTGATTTAGCGCCAAGAGATATTGTCGCCAGAGCTATTGATTATGAAATGAAAAAAAGAGGTCTTGACTGCGTATATTTAGATATTAGTCATAAGTCAAAAAAATTTATCGTTGACCATTTTCCAATGATCTATGAGCGATGCCTGTTGAATAATATTGATATCTCCAAAGATCCTATTCCGGTTGTCCCTGCAGCGCATTACAGTTGCGGAGGTGTAATGACAAACCTCCACGCACAAACCGACATCAAAAATTTATATGCTATTGGGGAGGTCGCCTACACTGGACTTCATGGAGCTAATCGATTGGCAAGTAATTCACTTTTAGAATGTTTGGTATTTTCTAATGCAGCGGTCAAAGATATTCTTTCCAGAAATGTTTCTCACAAGAAAAAGTTACCTTCATGGGATGAGAGCCGAGTTACTGATGCAGATGAAGAGATTTTAATCACACATACATGGAATGAATTAAGACGCTTTATGTGGAATTATGTGGGTATTGTCAGGACCAATAAAAGACTCTACAGGGCTTTGCATAGGATTAATATGTTAAGAGATGAAGTGAATGAATTTTATACTAATTTTAAAATTTCAAACAATCTAATAGAGTTGAGAAACTTGTTACAAGTATCTGAATTGATTGTAGAATCTGCTATTAGTAGAAAAGAAAGTCGTGGCTTGCATTTTAGTAAAGATTTTCCTAAAACTTCCAGTAAAAAAAATATAACAATCCTTAAACCAACAAACTTTTATAGTATTTTAGACAAACAATTTGAATTAAAAGATAGAATAGAAACAGGTTGATTTACTTTTAAAACACATTAAATTTACGAGGCACTATGGAAATAAAAATGAATTCGGTAGTTAAGATCACTTTTGAGCTGAAGGATTCTGATGGAAATCTTCTTGAGTCCTCAAGCGAACCCATATCATATCTTCATGGTGGTTATGACAATATATTTCCAAAAGTAGAGGAAGCAATGCACGGAAAAAAAGTTGGAGAAGAAGTTATTGTCTCGCTTGAACCTGCAGATGCATTTGGTACCTACGATGAAAATTTAGTGCAAATTGAACCTGCAACGGCATTTCCTGAAGCTAGTCTCAAAAAAGGAATGCAATTTGAGGGTGATGATGGATCGGGTGAGGTGATAATTTATACAGTAACTGATATCGCTGATGGAAAAGTTATTGTCGATGGAAATCATCCTTGGGCAGGACAAAGAGTAATATTTAGCGCCATTGTCAAGGATATTCGTTTAGCCAATGAACAAGAAATTAAACATAAAGATGTGGGCGAATCTGATAGCAAGCACCATTAACTCTTCAGCTCTTCGGGAAGTTTTTTTTGCACAAGTTTGATAAATGGCTCATAGATATCTGGGTTTGAACATATAATATTTCCTGATTCCAGCCAATCCTGTTGTTCTGAAAAATCGCTAACAATTCCACCTGCCTCCCTTACAAGCAAGCCTCCTGCTGCAATATCCCACTTTGATAAACCAATTTCCCAAAATCCATCAAGCCACCCTGCAGCTACATATGCTAAATCTAGGGCAGCAGCACCAGGTCGCCTTACACCAGAAGTATTTATAATAATATCCTCTAAAATTTTTAAATAATCTGACAAGTATTTAAAATCTCTAAAAGGAAATCCTGTACCTATTAATGCATCGCGCATTTTATTTTTTTTAGAAACACGAATTCTTCTATCGTTTAGAAATGCCCCTTGCCCTTTTGAGGCTGTGAATAAATCATTTCGATTTGGGTCATAAACCACGCCTTGAGTTATTTCTCCCCTTTGCATTAAGGCTATTGATATTGCGTATTGAGGAAAATTATGCAAAAAATTTGTCGTCCCGTCTAATGGATCTATAATCCATGTATTGTCCGAATCCTCCGTTAATCCCGACTCCTCTCCTAAAAAGCTATGGCTTGGATAAGCTTCCTTTAACGTATCAATAATTATTTTTTCGGAAGTTATGTCAACTTCACTGACAAAATCGTTGTAACTCTTTTTGTTAATAGTCAGTCCTTCAATATCCTCAGATGCTCGAGTAATGACTGAACCTGCTTTACGTGCAGCTTTAACTGCAATATTTAACATTGGGTGCATATTTAAACCTAAGTATTCATGGAAAGTGTTCTTAATTGAGCTCTTACTTTATAATGTTACAGAGAAAAGCCATGCACAACAAATCAAATATTTTAAAGCAATTCGATGTCATATTATGTCGACCAAGTCATGGAGGCAATATTGGCTCTGCTGCACGCGCTATGAAAACTATGGGTTTAACTCAATTATATCTAGTTCAACCAAAAAAATTTCCAACAGATGAGTCTTATGCGCTTGCCGCAGGGGCTGACGACATATTAGATAGCGCATTAATATTTAATTCAATTGAAGAAGCCTTACTTAAATCCAACATTGCAGTAGGATTTACCGCTAGAAAAAGAGAGCTGTCCCAACCGCATCAAAATGTAAGAAGAATTGCAAAAGATTTAATTGGCGCTGCAAAAAACAACAAAATAGCGTTGGTCTTTGGTAACGAAACTAATGGCCTTTCAAATAATGAAATCAAACATTGCCAATTGCTAAGCTTTATTGATGCTGACAAGAATTATTCTTCACTTAATTTGGCTCAATCTGTTCAAATATGTTGTCATGAAATCAGAATGGCACTTGATTTTGAAAATACCAATCCTATCAATAAAAAACAGTCGCCACAATTTGTAACCCAATCACAATTAAATGGTTTCTTCCTTCATTTTGAGGAGGTTTTAGATAACATTGGTTATTTAAAAAAAATTCAAGGGGAACGACTAATGCAAAGAATACGATTATTATTCAACAGAACTCAGCTTGATAAAGACGAAATAAATATTATGCGTGGCATATTTACCGAAATACAAAAAAAGATTAAATAAAATCTTGAGTTAATTAATCATGTTTATTTTTCATGTAATAATATGATTTTAAATTTAAGCACATAAGCTGAATAAATGTTTGAAAGAATTAAATCAGATCTATCAATTGTTTTTGATCGAGATCCTGCTGCAAGGTCTTACCTTGAAATATTAACTGCCTATCCCGGTGTCCATGCAATCATTATTCACAGACTCGCCCATAGAGTCTGGAAGATAAAAC
>CALKDJ010000153.1 GCA_938084195.1 uncultured Methylophilaceae bacterium | reverse complement strand
AAATCCTGATGTGATCGTTATTGTAGCTACCATAAGGGCGCTCAAATATCATGGAGGAATTGAGGTAAAAGATTTGAACACTCCAAATATGAAAGCCCTGCAAGACGGATTTGCTAACCTTGAAAGACATATAAAAAATTGTAATGAACATTATGGTAAAGATGTTGTGGTAGCCATAAACCATTTTGTTTCTGATTCCGAGGAAGAAATAGACTTTATTAAGGAGTCAGTAAGTAATCTAGGTTTCGAGGCAATTATGTGTGAACATTGGGGTAAGGGGGCTGAGGGGGCACATGAATTGGCTTCTAAAGTTATACAGCTTACAAATACCAAGACCTCGCCAATAAAATATTTATACGATGAAAGTCAGAGCATTGAGGATAAAGTAAAAGCGCTTGCTCACAATATCTATCACGCCAAAGACGTGGAATATGAGGATTTAGCTAAAGATCAATTAAAGGATTTATCCGATAAATATAGTAACTTTCCAGTATGTATTGCAAAAACTCCTTATTCTTTTTCTAGTGATCCAGAGTTAAAAGGTGCGGCAAGTAATCATACTTTAGTTGTTAGGGAAATCAGGTTGGTGAGAGGTGCTGGGTTTCTAGTAATAATATGTGGGTCTGTAATGACCATGCCTGGATTACCTTCTAAACCTGCTAGTGAGAATATTTCAGTGAACAAGGAAGGTGAAATAGAGGGTTTAAGCTAGTATTGAAGAGAATTATTCAGGCCACTCAGTCCGATGAATTGATTGTAAATAAATCTAAATTCACTGGATACGCTCTTATTGGTGAGGCAAGAGAGGATTTTTTATCCTCAATAAATACTATTGCTTTGCAAATGCCTGGTTCTAACCATGTCGCTTTTGCTTATCAAATAAAAACGAATCATGGAGTAGATGCTTATTTTAATGATGCCGGAGAACCTTCCGGCACAGCTGGTAAACCACTACTCAATATTCTTGAAAAGAAAAATATTGTAAATTGTGGTTTGGCTGTAGTCCGTTTTTATGGAGGAGTTAACTTGGGCACTGGAGGCCTAGCCCGTGCTTATACAAGGTCTGGTATGCTTGCTTTAGATAAAGCAAAAATAAAACCTTTTATTGAGCATATTAAATATAAACTATCATTTAAATACAATCAATTAGGTAAAATTTCTAATGTAATTAATAGTAGTAATGGAATCATTATGGATAAGCATTTTGATCAAAATATTACTTTACTAGCAAAATTAACAGAAAATACATTTCAAGAAATCACAAAGCATTTCCCTACAATTATTATTAAACGCCTAGATTGAGAATCTTCCCACTAGACTATTCTGTTAAAATAATCTTTGATAATTATTAATTAACAATTAAAAACACTATACAGGAGCGGTAAAAATGAAGCTTGAATCAATTGCCTTACATCATGGCTATGAGTCTGAAGGTACAACAAAATCAGCAACAACACCCATATACCAAACATCCTCATTCACCTTTGATAATACACAACACGGAGCGGATCGTTTTGATTTAAAAGTTGAGGGTAATATTTATTCTCGCATAATGAATCCAACGAATGCTGTTTTAGAGCAAAGACTTGCAGAAATGGAAGGTGGTATTGCATCATTAGCCGTCGCTTCAGGAATGTCCGCTATTACTTATGCTATTCAATGTATAACCCGTACAGGGGATAACATTGTGAGTACAAGTCAACTTTATGGGGGCACCTATAATTTGTTTGCTCACACCCTTCCGCAACAAGGAGTTAATGTAAGGCTTGTTGATGCAGGTGATTATGATTCTATTGATAGTGCTTTTGATGAGAATACTAAAGCACTTTATTGTGAAACAATTGGTAATCCCTTGGGCAATATTGTTGATATAAAAGCTTTGTCTGAAATTGCTCATAAACACGGTGTTCCATTAATCGTGGATAATACTGTTGCTACACCCTACTTATGCAAACCTTTTGAGTTAGGTGCGGATATCGTGGTACATTCTTTGACCAAATACATTGGTGGTCATGGAACAACTATAGGCGGTGCCATTATCGATTCAGGAAAATTTGACTGGGCAAAAGATAAGAAGAAATTTCCTATGTTAAACGAGCCTGATCCATCCTACCATGGTGTGGTTTACACGGAAGCTTTAGGCCCGGCAGCATTTATTGGGCGATGCAGAGTAGTTCCTCTCAGAAATACTGGCGCGGCTTTATCACCTCACAGCGCTTTCTGTATTATGCAAGGCCTTGAAACGCTTGGCTTACGCATGGAAAGACATTGCGAGAATGCCGAGGTAGTTGCTCAATTTCTAAAGGATCATCCCATGGTTGATTGGGTAAATTATGCAACTCTCAAGGATGATAAATTTTATGATAATTGTCAGAAAACAACATCAGGTCAAGCTTCAGGAATAATTTCTTTCGGAATTAAAGGTGGGGTAAAAGCCGGAACCAAGTTTATCGATGCACTTCAAATGATTTTAAGACTAGTGAACATTGGTGATGCAAAATCATTAGCTTGTCATCCAGCCTCAACAACGCACAGGCAACTTAATCCAAGTGAATTAAAAGCTGCAGGAGTTAGTGAGGATATGGTGAGAATTTCTGTTGGCATAGAACATATCGATGACATCATTGCTGATCTTAAGCAAGCATTGGATGCAGCTAAATAATAGATGATTGTAGAGGCTTTATTGGTTTTAATTTTAGCAGCTTTGTTGCTAATTATATGGAAGATCTTTAAAGGCGATAAAGACTCTAGAACTCTAGCTTTATTAGAGGAAAAACATCGACAAATGCTTGTGGATGTTAATGACTCTTTAAATAAACTTTCTGATCGGTTTAATAAAACGGTAACAGATGAATTAACTGCTACCAGAGAGTCATTACAAAAATTACAGCTGTCTCAACAAGAGTCTTTATCCAAAATAAGAGAAGATGTTATTGATAAATTACATAAAACCCTCTCGGAACAGGGAAAAGGTCAACAAGAAAGTTTACAAAGTTCTTTAAAAAATACTTCTCTTCAGCTTATGAAGTCGTTGGAAAGTTTAACGAAATCGGTGGATGAGCGTTTACAAGAAATTACTGGAAAGGTTCATGAAAGGCTTGAGGAGGGATTCAAAAAGACCAATGCTACTTTTGTAAGCGTTATGGAGAGACTTGCTACCATTGATGAAGCGCAGAAAAAAATTGATGGCTTAACATCAAATATGGTTAGCCTTCAAGAATTGCTGGGTGATAAAAGATCGCGTGGTGCTTTCGGTGAGCTTCAATTAGAGGGTTTGATCAAAAATATATTACCTCCTGATACATATAAACTTCAACATACATTTTTAAATGGCTCACGAGCAGATTGCGTTCTATTTTTACCAGAACCAACAGGCACAGTTGCGGTTGATTCAAAATTTCCGATGGAAAATTATCAAAAAATGTTCGACATTGAATTATCAGAACTAGATAAAGCGAAGGCCCAAAAACAATTTAAAGCCGATGTGAAAAAACATATTGGTGATATTGCTAAAAAATATATTATTCCAGATGAAACTTCTGATGGTGCAGTAATGTTCATTCCGGCAGAAGCAGTCTTTGCTGAGATTCATGCATATCATCCTGAGCTTATTCAAGAATCAATGATAAAAAAGGTATGGCTTGTCTCCCCAACTACTTTAATGGCAGTTTTAAATACTGCCAGAGCTGTTCTTAAGGATGTAGAAACCCGTAAGCAAGTTCATATAATTAAATCTGAGCTTGGTAAATTGAGCAAAGACTTTGAACGATTTGATGGTCGTATGAAAAAATTAGCTGATAACATAAGGATGGCTCACGAAAATGCACAAGATGTTCATATTTCAAGCCAAAAGATATCAAGAAGGTTTTCACAAATTGAGAGAGTTGAGCTCAAAGACGATCCAAATGCTCTTTTAGAATTTGAAGATAAAATTCGTACGGACATCAAAGATGAGGATTAATATTTTATTCTTTGCTAGTTTGAGAGAGCTTTTCGATAAAGAGAGTTTAGTTCTCAACATTGATAGCAAAATAAACACACCCATTGAATTAATTGAATATTTAGCAAAGCATGACTCGGGCCCTTGGGTAAACT
>CALKDJ010000152.1 GCA_938084195.1 uncultured Methylophilaceae bacterium | reverse complement strand
ATAAAAGCTAAAAGTACTAATATCTCCCAGGCTTCCGCAAGGTTGGTTATAATAGTCTTGACCAATAGCTTCTGCTGCGTCCTCGATGATTTTGATTTCTCGTTCTCTTGCAATTTTGAGAATTGGGTCAGCATTTACTGGTAGACCATAAATATGAACCAACATAATAGCTTTTGTCTTTGAGGTTATTGCTGAAATAATTTGTTCTGGGTCGGAATTGAAAGTGAGAGGGTTACAATCCACAAGGACAGGGGTTGCTCCACTTTCGATTACAGCAGTCACGCAAGAGATTATAGTAAAAGAAGGAACTATTACCTCATCGCCATTAGTGAGGTTTAGTGAATCAACAGCACATTTCAGTGCTGCGGTACCATTACATACTGAAATCGCAAATTTTCTGTCGTGTCTTTTAGCAAATTGCTGTTCAAACTTTTTGACAAATGGACCTTCGGAGGAGATCCAGCCACTGTCTATGGCTTCCCTGAGATATTTTGCTTCGTTACCATCTAATTTAGGAACATTAACAGGAATCGGAGTCATTGGGAATAACAGGAATTGATTAAAAATTTAGTAGATTGCTTACCTCTTAGATTAAAAATTTTCATGCTTGGTTTTGGAGGTTTTAATACTGTGGTAAAGTTGGAAATGGGGGGCGAGTAATGAGAGAATTGCAGAGGCCCAGTCTCCTTCTTTTATATCTTGCCGCATCATTATACGGATAGATGCTTTTAAGTTGTGAAAATAAGCTTTTAGGGATGGTTTCTCGTCAGAATCCATATACCAACGTGAGTATCGTTCAAGGACTTCACATACCGTATTGCTTTTGGAGGGATAAACTTTTATCTTAGGATCACCAATTATTTGATAACCAGCCTGGTACAAGCGTTCTCCCATATCTTGGTCCTCCTTGAAGCGTAGTCTTTGATTAAACCCCCCAACTTTTTCGATTGCACTTCTTCTGAACATAGTTCCATAAGTTATGAGCATTGCACATGGCTCTGCAGATGCATCTTTCAAGTTTGATTCGCGAAATAAATGTCGAGCCCTCCATCGGTCAACAAATTTTCCCTTGTGTTTAGACACTAGAGCACCTGAAACGGCAGCAATACGGGAATTAGAGAAATGGGGTAACGCCTTTTCAATAAAACAAGTGTCTAAAGCATTTGTTGCGTCCAAGTGAACAATGTATTCGCTCGAAGTCTTCTCAAAGGCTAGATTCCTGCAATAACCCCTTCCCCTGTTTTGACCTAACCGAATAATTTTTACTTTAGAGTTTTGTATGAGTTTTCGGTGAGAGCACGATAAATAAGATCCGTCATCAATAATTAATATTTCGGAAACATCAATGGATTGATTTACTATACTTTTAACAGCACAATCGATTGTATCCCAATGATTAAAACAAGGAATAAATGCTGAAATAGAAGTGTTGGGATTTGAGATCAAAATCAATTAGAGAGGTCTGTCCTATGTTCTGGGTTATTGAGCAAAAATGGTTTAGCAGATTCAAATAATTCATATCTACTGTTTTTATCACTGAAATGAAGCTGAGCTAGATCATCCTTAATAAAAAAAGCATTGGTTCCGGAAAGGTCGCAGCCTATTAAGCGATAGCCTTTCTTCTGTGATAGCTCATTCAGGGGCTTAAGTGCTGATCCCATATGGAATCCTCCTTCCCAAACCCCTTTTTCGTCATAGTCGGCAATCCATTTCGACTGAGCTGGGAAAAATCCGTTGTATTCAATAATTGCGATAATAGGAGAAATAACATCTAAGTTTTCCCATACATGGTAAGTATTCAAATCAACATCTAATGAAAGCACTTCGATGCCCTCTGAAACATTCATGTTTTTGAGAATTTGATTAATATTATTAGCGGTAACAAATGAATTTATGATCTTGAGTTTCCCGTTTTTAACAAATTTAACATTAGCTTCTTGAGCCAGGGAACAACAATGCTGACTTCCATCAATCCACAATCCTTCCCAACCAGTTTCTAAAAGAAGTCGAGTATTATTTTCAAGACCATCGCCAGAACCGATTTCTATAAATCTTCCGCAGTTTAAATTTATTCTTTTTAAAATTTCACTCAAAATGCCATCTTCCCCATTTTGTGAAAAAGTTTGGTGTTCGTAAGAAACTGGAAATTGCATTCCTTCATTTTTACGAATCATTCCAATGGTTTCTCGATAAAGTTGTTGCTGAATTCGGGTTTGTTGAGTGGTTTGGAATCTTATAAGAGAAAGTTCTCTGCGGATGTCTAGGAGCCATTTGATTCCAGGTATTTTTCTAATAATTTTCTTAAGTAATTCCTTCATCATTTTTTTTTTGCAGGATTGAATAGACACTCCAAGTTTTTGTACAAACTGAACTATTATCCATCCACCCTGACGATCTTAAAAGGTCAAAACCGCATAATTTGGCGAACTCATCGATTTCATCTAAATCGAATGCACGCATTGTATGGCATTCCTCAGTTTTTCGAATATCTCCAGAAGAGAGAACCTCTTCAAAAGTAAGATAATTTACATCAATGATATTTGAATTTGGAGAATAGTTGGGTTCAGCAATACGAATTACAGAAATAGCTTCGTTGGAAACTCGTTTAACCCTAGTTTCAGGCACTATATGATGTACTGCGGGTGAATACCAAAAATCTAAAATTAAAAAACCGCCAATTTTTAGGTGCTTGTTTATATTCCGTAACAATTTAATAACTTGACTGTCTTGATTTTGATAACTCAAAACATGAAATAACGACAAAGCAGCATCAAAATCAGTACCTACATTTGTTGTTAATGCGTCACCTTGTTGGCAGACAAAAAATCCTCCTGTTGGATAAAAATTTTTGAGTGAATCGTTTTGGTTCGCCAGTCCCATGTCTATCATATTCTGGCTTTTTTCAATACCATGTATTTGATAACCACTTTTTGCTAACAGTCTTGCATGCTTGCCAGTCCCACAACCCAATTCGAGAATCTTATTTGCTTTGGGTGCAATTTGATTCAAATTATTAATTATAAATTCGCACTCTTTTTCGTACTGTTTGTCACGATATAGTAAATCGTAGAAAGATGCATATTTTTGAAAAATCATTAATTTAAAGGAAATTTTACTTTATCTTCATCCCCGGCGTAGGGACCTTGTTTTACTTCAAACATTTCAACATCTTCAAGAACTTTAAATCCATGCCCACCCTTAATAAGAAGAATAACATCACCAGATTTTAAAATCTTACTTTCCAAGAATAGTTGATCTTCTGAAAAAAAATAGACTTCTAAGACTCCTTTCCTAATAAAAAGAGTTTCTTGGGTGAAGTAAACACTCCTTTGTATACTTTTGTGAATATGAGGATCAATAACTTTTCCCTTTGGGTGACTCATATATGCTAACTGTTGGGAGTACTGATTAGGCGTAAAAAAATTTATTCCTGGTTGATGAAAATTATTTTTAACAATAATAGCTAATGTTGTACTATTGTGTTTAATTTCTTCAACGAACGAATTGTGTGAATTCATGAGTAAAAAATGATTGGTACAGAAATAATTTTAAAATAAAAATTATGAATATTAAAAGACTGTGATATTAAATTCGTAGTATTCTTGGTTCCAATTAGTATTATCTATATAACAGACTTTAATGTTATTGTAAAAAGCAGCCCATGTTAAAAAAGTTGAGGGCGGTCCAATTAGAAGATCGCATTTGCTTAGCATGCACATGTTAAGAGCCGGGTTTTTGAAACTTATAGTACAATTATCCGGTTTAAAATTTTCTTTCTGCTCTTCACACGCAATAAAGATACCGTAGTTAGGTAATTTAGAAGTTAGATTTTTGATTAATTCAAGATATTTGGAATCATTTAGATAAAATTTGCCATCAAGGTAGTTTTGATAATCTCCTTGCCTCATGCAAATTCCTACAATTTTATCATTTTTAATTCTTTTTATTAGTTCAAAACATTTATTGTTTATGCTTTTATTAAAACTAAATACATGATTTAGAATTTTTCTATTTGAATCTATTAAAGAAAAGTCTCTTTCACCGAAAAGAAATCCATGAAAGAGAATTATTTTATTTTTGATTAATAAATTCTTTATGTTTAAAGTTTTAGTATTCTTATATTTATTTTCAAGATCAACAGTATGGCAATATGGAAATTTAAATTTTCTAAGTGTGATTCGTTCTAATGCTTTTTCAATATGTGTGCTGAAGAAAGCTATAAAGTGTGTGAAATAATTTACTTCATACGGATAAAGACATAATTTATTTTTTTTGAAATAATGAAAATACTCTGAATATTCAGAAAATGATGGATTCATTATTCGACAATTATATTTTTTTGCCCAAGCAATAATATATGAGAATAGCATTATCCTGTTTCCCCACCTCCCATAAGGGATACTGATAATAAATAATTTTTTATTATAATAGATTGTATAAGATAATATTAGTGAATAAACTAATAAATCTAGAATAAATAATTTTATTTTAGATATTAATATTACCATTTTCGACTAAATTACTTTTATTATTATTATGATCTTTTCTAATTACTATAATATTGTGGTAAAAATGAATATATTTAATGTATTTATCAAAAGACGTTGGATTATAATTTTCAATTAAGTATTCACTGTAATTTAAGCCATCAGTTAATGATTTAAAAAAATTTGTAGACCTTTTTTCATTGTTTTTTAAACTACCTCCAAAATCTGGCCAGTACGCAGTTTGTGTGTCTTCTACAATATAATATCCTTTTATATTCAAATAATTGAATAAGATTTTAAAGGTATTAATTACATGTTTTGAAACATGACTACCGTCATCTATTATAATATCAAATGGTCCATATCTCACTCCCAATTCTTCAATTTGATCCAGGTCTGATTGATCGAGTTCTACCGTTTTAATATTTTTGGGAAGACTAAGTGTTTTAGGGAAGATGTCTGCGCCAATTAATTTAGAATTACTAAAATATTCGCCCCACATATATAAGGATTCACCTCCTGCTAGTGGGTTTTCGTAACCACCGATACCTATTTCTAAGATTCTTAGTTTTTTTGTTCTTATATTTTTAAAGTAACTTTCATAGATCGGTATATAATTATGACCATAAAGTTTGTCGCCCCCTACACATTCAGCAATTTTCAATAAACTTGAAGGATGAAACACTTTTTTTATTTTAAGCTTTAATTTTTTACTTAATTTCATCACATTTCACACTTTTCAAATCTCAACATATCTTTACTTTTTAAAGATACAATTACGCAAATTGATATAATTACATTCAATTCATTGTATACACGGGTTTCCATCATGTTTGATCTCATAGTCAAAGTTAAAATATATATGATACCCACAAATAAGAGTCGTCTTACCGACGGAATTAAATTTTTATAGTAGATGAAAGGAAGAATCCATATACCTGCAAATAAAGTTAAAAACCATATGGGGTTTTTCATTGCCCAATGCGAATTTCCAGACCAAATACATTCTAAAAATTCAGTCATGGAATGAGGTTCTTCAAAAAAATAGCCAGGATTATCTCTAAAAGTAAAACTTAAAATTATTCGGGTTGTTACCCAAATAATTAATTGTGTGCAGACATGATATATAAGTTCTTTATTTATTAGAATGGAGTCTCTAATTCTGAATGTAATCAAGTTAGTTGAAATTATAGCTCCTGCTAGGCTTATGAAACAGGCTGACTCTCTATTTAGACATGCTAATAAAAAAGTTGGATAGAAGAATATCCAATTTCTTTTTAGAAAAAATGTTAATCCTATTGAAAAAAATGCTAGCGATGGGATATCATAACAATAAAACAAAGCTGCTCCATCGATGACACCGTTTATTATAATGTAGTTCCATGATATTGGTATTAAAACAAAAAGTGCTACCCAATAACTTCCCTTATAATTAAAGCATTCTAACAAATAGGGTAATGTTGTTATTAATATAAATGTAAAAAATACAATGACTATTTGAAGTAAAACTTCGTAGTTTATTGGATAAGGTACTATCCATTGAAGGCAACTTTTTATAACAGGTAACATAGGTACCATAAAATTAGCTAAAGTTGTAATTAATATTCTCGTTTGAAAAACTTTATCTGCTTGATATTTAGCAATTCTTTCACTGCTTCCTTCAGGGTATTCATTTGTATATAAAAAATAATAATATGTAAATATTACTGAACTAACAAATGAAATTATTATAAAAAGAAAATATGTCTTTTTAGCCAAAATATCTATTTACGAGCTATGAGTAGAAATTGCTTTCCGAAGAGTTTCCATAAGAAAGGAAATTTTAAATATAAAGATACCATAAACAATGGACGTTTTCTTATCCGCACCATATTGTATGGCAAGAACCTTGAGTAGGATTCCACAATAGATAATTCATGAATCTGTAGCAATTCTTGCATTGATTGGTCTGTTAGTCCTATATGATGATCCCAAAAATCCCAGTATTTTCCTTTAAGTACGGAAATGTTAGGTCCCATCGCAATTAATAAACCTTCTGGCTTTAATGCTCTCTTTATTTCAGAGATGGTTTCATTTAATGAGTTTTTATTTGGAAGATGTTCAAAAAAGTTACTTGTAAAAATCAAATCAAAAGAGTTTGGCTCTACAGACCATTCTTTTGAGCAATCTTGCTCATGAAAAGTAATATTATCTTGCAAATAATTTATAACTTTAGAATTTAAGTCCATTGCATGTCGAAACTTACAATCTACTTGATTAATAAATTCACCATATCCACAACCTAAATCTAGGATGGTGTAGTTTTTTTTAATCCATTTGAAAAAAAACTTTGATACTAATATTTTCCATACTTCACTTCGGTATAATTCGAGACCTGAAAATCGTCTTTCATATATCTTAGTTAGGTTATTATGATTATTCATTTCTTTAGATAATCTCCTCTGCTAAAATATTTTTCCAACCAAAGATAAGCGACAATAAAGAAGTATCTTGAACCCATTTCTCTTAATTTTAACTTGCTCTCTCCTTTTGTTCGATTTCTCCATGAAATTGGTATCGTTTTCCATGAATACCCTCTTATTATTGCCTTCAGTGGAATTTCAACAGTCAAATTGAAATGAGGTGCAATAAATGGTTTACATCCTTCGATCACCTCTTTTCTGTACATTTTAAATGCATTGGTTGTATCGTTATAATTTACATTGAATAGATAACGTATCATTAAATTAACAACTCGGTTGATAAGTAACTTCAATTTTGGATATTCATAAACTTTACTACCCCTTAAGAATCTACTGCCAAAAGCACACTCAGTTCCATTTTTGAGAGTATTCCAATACTGCACTAGGTCTTGAGGTGAATCGGATCTATCTGCCATCATTATGGCTACTGCATCACCTTTAAATTCGTCCAATCCAATTCGAACAGCTCTACCAAAACCATTCAAACCTTCATTTCTGATATAGCAAATAGTACGAATTTGAGAGTTTAACTCGGTGATGACTGTTGATGTATTATCCGTACTTCCGTCATCGATGATCAATATTTCGTGATCAATGTTGTACGAACTTAAAATTTCAAAGATCTCTGGAATACAAGTTTGTAGGTTTCCTGCTTCATTTCTTGCCGGAATTATAACAGAGAGCTTCTTCATGCATTCAAATCTTCTGAAATTAAAATATTACAGAATATTAAGTGATCCATATAATTGCAGTTTTAAAGAATTACGTTGTAACCGACAACCACTCAGGGTTTCTTTCAGCAAATGAAGCAATTTCTTCTAATAATTGATGGATCTTAATTTTAGGACTCCAGTTCCAATGCCTATGTGCCAAAGAAGTATCCATTACTATCCAAGGTGCATCCATGGGGCGATCCTCTGTCGATGAAAAAATGTTTTTTGCTCCAAATCTTTGTTCACACCAATAGCTTAATTCTTTAAGCGAGAGTGAATTTTCGATACCACCTCCCAAATTTATAATTTTCGGAGCTTCATTTGAATGTTCGTGCATCTGTCTTAGCAGTAAGGGGACCAAATCTTTAGGATGGAGTGCATCTCTAACTTGATATCCATTACCACCAAATCCAATGTACTGAAGTGGTTTTTTTTCTTTGAAGGAATGAATCCAAAAAGAAAAAATACCTTGATCTGCTTTTCCAAATTGACCAGGCCCTGCAAGTACGCCACAGCGATTAATCCAAACCGGAAAGTCA
>CALKDJ010000151.1 GCA_938084195.1 uncultured Methylophilaceae bacterium | reverse complement strand
AAATATTTAACTGAGTCGGTTGCGAAATTTATAGAAAGTGAAAATTTAAATAAACTTACCATTGCTGGCGAGTCTATCGGAGGAGTTTTGCCAGTGTCCATTGCCAAGCAAATTCCTGAAAGAATGAAGAAAATATTTTGCTTTAATTCGTATGATTATGACAAAAGATTTGCCCAAGGAGTCAGGAGAGGTAATTTTATGGCAGAATTTTTATTATTTCATGTAAGTTTGCCTCTTGGTCTAGGTATATTTTTTGCGAAACTAGAATCTTTTCCAACTTTATGGATGATTTTTCGTGGGGGCGTTTATAAAAAGTCAGCTATTACCAAAAATTACATAAAACTCCTATGCAAATCTATTAAAAAACCTGGATTTGTTTATCATGAGAGAAATATGTTTAAGAATTATGCTTCCCTACCAAATCATAACGAGTTATATTCAGATTTAAAAATTCCTGTATCATTAATTTATGGAGATCATGATTGGTCAAAGAATCATGAAAGGGAGTCGACTATGAAGGCTCTCAATTTAAAAAAATATTCCACAATGGAAAAAACAGGCCATTTTTCATTCTTGGAGTCTCCTGAATTAGCAGCAAAATTTATATTAGAAGGATAGATATATAAATGAAACCTGAAGTCGAATTTTCAGACTGCATGTGCCTTTCGATCAGAAAGGCAAGCAGGAATATCACTCAAGCATATAATGAAGAATTTAAAGGTTTAGGTATAAATATTACCCAATTTTCAGTCCTGGCAATTTTAGCTGGCACTGGAAAACAAACCATTACAAAGGTTGCACATCAATTAGGGTCCGAGAGAACAACGGTTACTAGAGCTATTGCAATATTAGAAAAGAAGAAACTCATAAAAATTGTTTTAGGTGCTGATAAAAGGGAGAGATTGATAGCTATCTCTAAAAAAGGGATAGAAATATTAGATCTTGCTCGCCCTCATTGGAAAAGTGCACAATTAAAAATAGAACATTTACTCACTAATCAAATTGATAATCTTAGATCTAATCTTGGTCTACTCAATCATCTATGAGTGCTAAAATTATTGATCAATTTATTGATCATTTATGGTTAGAAGATGGTTTATCAAAAAATACTTTAAATAGCTACCGGTTTGATTTATCAATTTTTGTTAGTTGGCTAGCTGAGACTAAGAAAATTGAATTATTAGATGTTTCTGAATTAGAAATCCAAGAATTTCTTGCATTTAAATTTCCGACTTCAAAGTCTAGAAGTATCTCGCGTTTGCTCGCTACTTTAAGAAGATTCTTTCGTTTTTTATTAAGAGAAAATAAAATAAAGGAGGACCCAACTTTAAAAATACAAACCCCTAAAATTCCTAAATCTTTACCAAAGTCTTTAAGTGAAGATGAGGTGGAGGGTTTATTAAAAGCACCAGATATAAAAACGGCTGTAGGGATGCGAGATAGATCTATGCTAGAGCTTTTGTATGCATGTGGTTTAAGGGTCTCTGAGTTAGTCGGTATCCAATTGACGGAGGTAATTCTTAATGATGGAGTTATTAGAGTTACAGGTAAGGGCTCTAAAACACGACTAGTTCCTATGGGAGAGGAAGCAGTCGATTGGATTAAAAAATATCTTGCTGAATCTCGTCAAAATATTTTAAATAAACAAACATCAAAATTTCTTTTTGTGACCAATCGTGGTGGAGAAATGACAAGGCAAGCATTTTGGTACCTTATAAAAAAATATGCCCTAATGGCCAATATTAATAAACCTATGTCTCCTCATATTTTAAGACATGCTTTTGCCACTCACCTTATCAATCACGGAGCTGATCTTAGGGTTGTTCAAATGTTATTGGGTCATAGTGATATATCTACGACACAAATTTATACGCATGTTGCGCGAGAGAGATTAAAAAAACTGCACCAAGAACATCATCCAAGAGGATAACTATCTTTTTAAGATTACCCCAACAAAATCCGTGCTAGGAATAATCTTATTTTTTGCAATTTTTAACTCAATACTTTTTATGGAGAAATTTTCTTTAATAGTTGCTATGATTTCTTCACCCAATGATTCTAATAATTTGTAGTTATGATTATTGCCAATTCCTAGAATAAGCTTTTCAATTTCTGCATAGTCTATGGTTTGGTCAATATCGTCGTTTATAAAGGGGGTATCTTTATCAAGCTCAATATCAACATCAATATGGAGAATCTGAAAACTTTCTCTTTCAAAATCAGGCACACCAATTTTAGTTTTAAGTTCTAATCCGTGAAGAAAAATATAGTTTGACATGAAGGTAAATGCTTTTTGAAATATAATGAGCCTATATGATAAATCAAATTCTCTACATTTTTGTTGCTTATTTTATTGGTTCGATATCTTTCGGCATACTTGCAAGTAAAATCTTCAATATTACTGATCCGAGAGCAATGGGTTCAAAGAATCCAGGGGCTACTAATGTCTTACGAACAGGCAATAAGTATGCGGCAGTTTTCACGTTGCTCGGAGATATGCTAAAAGCTACATTAGTGGTTGGGATAGCATTATCCTTAAATTTTTCAGGTAATTTTTTAACGGCTGCAATTTTGGCAGTATTACTAGGACATATGTACCCTATTTTTTATAAATTTAAAGGAGGAAAGGGTGTCGCGACTGCACTTGGAATTCTTTTAGCTATTAATTGGGAGCTTGCTTTATTTACTTTGTTAACATGGATTATTATTTTCTTTATCTCTAAATATTCATCACTATCTGCAATAATTGCAGCTATTGCATCGCCACTTATTGCTTACTTTCTAAATCAAGATCAGCATATAATTATTATTTCTGTTGTTTTGGCAATATTGATTCTTTTTCGTCACAAAAGAAATATACAAAATTTGATTAATGGGACCGAGTCGAGTTTTAAAAGTAATTAGATTTCAGTCAGGCGCCATCTAGGCATTACAGTAAAACGATAATCCTTCTTTTCGGATAATGCGTATCTGAGATATCCTGCTAAAGCAATCATTGCTCCGTTATCAGTGCAGAACTCTAGGGAGGGGAAAAATAATTGGAAATTATCCTCTTGGGATGATTTGGTTAGTTTCTCTCTTAGTTGTTTATTTGCTCCAACACCACCCGATACTACAATTTGATTTAAGTTAAGGGAATTCATAGCTTTTAAAGTTTTATAAATTAAAACTTCGGTAATAGATTCCTGAAAGCTTGCCGCAACATTTGCTTTAATTGTGTCGGTTAATTCAGGCTGTTTTTTAACTAAAGTTAACACAGCAGTTTTTAATCCACTAAAACTAAAATCAAAATCTTTGCTATGCAGCATAGGTTTTGGCAGATCATATTTAGGTTTTCCAGATTCAGCTAATTTTGAGAGTTTAGCACCACCAGGATAACCCAATCCAAGAAGCTGAGCAGTTTTATCAAAAGCTTCTCCTGCAGCATCATCTAAAGTGTCTCCAACAATGTCATATTGACCAATTTGTTTAACATGAATAATTTGCGTATGGCCTCCCGAAACCAATAATGCAAGAAATGGAAATACTGGCTTTGTGTCTTCCAACATAGGCGCTAAAAGGTGCCCTTCTAAATGATGGACTGGAATACTTGGTATTCCTAAGGCAAAAGATAATGATTCCCCAACTGTACTTCCGACAAGTAAAGCACCCGATAATCCTGGACCTGCAGTATAGGCAATTGCATTAATAGCTTCTTTTGCAATACTAGTTTTATTTAATAATTGATTGATAAGGGGAATAATATATCGAATGTGATCCCTTGAAGCTAACTCTGGAACAACTCCTCCGTATTCTGCATGCAGATCTATTTGCGAATGCAGCGTGTGCCCTAACAATCCTTTGTTTGAATCATATAAAGCTATTCCAGTTTCATCGCAAGAAGTTTCTATTCCAAGGATTAACATTAATTTACGTAAATTAGTTGAAAAAAAAGAATATTAGCATTAAAATGATCGCCTTTTCATTAGTAGTAGTCTTTATCCTACTACATTGAAGATTTAATAATTATAGAGATTAATTAATGTCAACAATTAAAGTAAAAGAAAACGAACCATTTGATGTAGCGCTGAGAAGATTTAAGCGCCTAGTTGAGAAAACTGGCCTTCTTAATGATCTTAGGGCCCGTGAGTTTTACGAAAAGCCAACATGGGAAAGAAAACGTAAAGCAGCTGCCGCTGTCAAAAGGCAGTATCGCAGGTTAAGAAATCAAATGCTCCCTCCAAAACTTTATTAAAATTTAATGTCCTTAAAAGAAAAGATTAATGAGGACATGAAAAGTGCAATGCGAAGTAAAGATGTTGCACTTCTTGGCACCATAAGGCTTATTCAAGCTGCAATTAAACAAAAAGAAGTTGATGAACGTATATTAGTAGATGATAGTTCTGTCATTTCTATCATTGAGAAAATGTTAAAGCAGCGTAATGACTCGATTGAGGCTTTTAAAAAAGCCAATCGAACTGATTTGGTTGAAAAAGAAGAGTTTGAAGTTTCTGTCCTAAAAAATTATATGCCTGAGCAAATGAATGCTGAAGAGGTCGAAAAAATTATTCAAGAAGTTATAAAAAAAATTGGGGCTTCCTCTATGAAAGAAATGGGGCCAGTTATGGCACAAGCTAAAGAAATTCTTTCAGGTAAGGCAAATATGGCTGAGGTTTCAAAAATTATTAAAGCTAAATTATCATCATAAATCTTTTATAACTCTCACACAGAAAATCGAAATCGTATAATATTAGGAGATGATTCCTGAGTCATTTATACAAGAACTCCTTAATAGGACAGATGTCGTTGATATAATAGACAAACGAGTACAGCTTAAGAAAGCTGGGGCTAATTATGTTGCCTGCTGCCCCTTTCATCAAGAAAAAACACCATCTTTTTCAGTGAGCCCCTCAAAACAGTTTTATCATTGTTTTGGATGTGGGGCTCATGGTTCTGCAATTACTTTTTTAATGGAATATGAGGGATTTACTTTTGTAGAAGCAGTGCATCAACTTGCATCAGAACTTGGTTTAACAGTTCCTAATGAACAAGTGCTAGATCAAAAAAAAGTTAAAGCTAATTTTGATCTAGAAGAGGCAATGAAAATTGCAAATCAATTTTATCAACAATCATTGCGCAAATCACCTAAGGCTATTAATTATTTAAAATCTCGAGGTTTAACAGGAAAAATTGCTAAAGAATTTTCTATTGGTTTTGCTCCAGATGGGTGGCAAAATTTAGAAAAAGCATTTAAGCATTACCAAGATAAGTCATTGGAGAAGGCAGGTTTAATTCAAAAAAATGACAAAGATAAATATTATGATCGTTTTCGAAATCGCATTATCTTCCCAATTATCAATGATAAAGGAACGGTAATAGGTTTTGGAGGAAGAGTCATTAATCCTGAGGATACTCCAAAATATTACAATTCGCCAGAGACACCATTATTTCAAAAAAGCTATGAGTTATATGGCTTAATTTATGCAAGAAAACCAATAAGAGAAAAAGGTTTTGTGTTGGTTGTTGAAGGCTATATGGACGTTGTAGGGTTAGCTCAACATAACTTTAGAAATGCTGTTGCAACGCTTGGGACTGCAACAACCATCTATCATGTTAAGAAATTATTGCGTTATGCTGAAGAGATTGTTTTTTGTTTTGATGGTGATGCTGCTGGGCAAACCGCTGGGTGGAGAGCAATGATGAATAGTATTAGTGCTATTTCAGATAATGCTAGACTAAAATTCTTATTTCTTCCCAAAAATCATGACCCAGACTCTTTTATTAGAGAAAATTCAAAGGAAGCTTTTGATTTACTAGTATCTAAAGCGCTACCTTTAACTGAATATGTGATTAAAAGGCTTACTGCAGACAATGATCTTTCTTCGCAAGATAAAAAGGTGAAACTACTAAATGAAGTAGAACCCATACTTGAGCAAATGAAAGCCCCAAAATTAAATTTACTATTTAGAAAAAGAATAGGTCAGTTGGTAGGATTAGACATTCAAGAAATAAATAATATTCTAAAGATTAATATTCAAACCAATATTAAAAGTAAAAACCGTAAAATAGCAAAAAGGATCCCAATTAATCCAATTCGAAGATTTATTTTGTTTATTATTATAAAGCCAGAGCTGGCAATTGAAAGTGATCTTAAAATTTTTACATCGAATGAAAACGATCATAATTTAGCAAAAAAAATCATACAAAATGCATTAGCTAATAAAGGAAATAACGCTGCAGTAATGTTACATTTTTTAGAAAGTGAAATTGATCAAGAGCAATTTAAAGAAATAGAGGAGCAAATCGCAAAAATTGATGAGGATTTATCTATTAACGATGAGGTGGAAGCTTTAAGAGAGAGTTTACAAAAAAAATTACTAACTTCTGTAAATAAAACTAAGCTAAGTGAAATCCAACAAAAAAGTCTTGGCTCGCTAACAGATGAAGAAAAGACTTTTCTTAAAAACTTTAGAAGAAAGTAAACAATTGATTATTAAGGTTTTTATTAAAAAAGGTTGAAAAAAACTGATTGACATAACAATGCTGAATTGCTAGAATCGCACGGTTTTACTGCTAGAATTAGATAATATTCTAGCTCAATCACTCGAGGTATATATGGCAAGACCCAAAAAGAATCCTGACGACAAAAAAACCAAACGAGTTACACGAGTCAAAAAACTTAAAGATTTGTATCTTAAGGATGCTGCCAATAACCCTGCAGAAGCTGAAAATAGACGGATGCAGCTCAAAGCTCTTATTATTTTAGGAAAAGAAAGAGGCTATCTTACCTACGCAGAAATTAATGATCATCTTCCAGATGAGGTATCAGAAAGTGAACAGGTAGAAGGTATTATCGGCATCATAAATGATATGGGTATTATGGTTTATGAACAAGCGCCAGATGCAGAGGCCTTATTAATGTCTGATGCACCTGCACCAGTCACAGATGAAGAAGCGGCAGAGGAGGCGGAACAAGCTTTAGCTACAGTGGATTCGGAATTCGGCCGAACAACAGATCCCGTAAGAATGTATATGAGAGAGATGGGTACGGTTGATCTTTTGACTCGTGATGGCGAAATTGAAATTGCCAAACGAATTGAAGATGGACTTAAGCATATGGTCCAAGCTATTTCATTGTGCCCAGGCATTATTGATGACTTGATGGGTATGGGCGAGAAAGTTAAAAAAGAAGAATTAGGAGTGGAAGAGTTTGTTGATGGACTTATCGACATGGAAGCAGAAAAAGAATTAGCTAAGGTAG
>CALKDJ010000150.1 GCA_938084195.1 uncultured Methylophilaceae bacterium | reverse complement strand
ATTTAGCATTATTTATTTTTATGATCTTTTCAGTTAACTGGAATGTTAAAGCACCCTATTATGCTGAAATAGAATTGTGGGATGCTGTTCCAACGCAAACAAAACCAAAACCACAAATTAAAAAGAACAAACCAAAAATTAAAAAGATCGCTCCTTCAGAAGACCTTAAAAAAGCACAACAAAAAAAGGATGCTGATATACAATTGAAGAAGAAAAAAGCAGCTGAATTGAAGAAGAAAAAAGAAATTAATAGGCTGCAAAAGCAATTATTAGAAGAAGAGAAGTTAGAGAAGATACAAAAGCAATTATTAGAAGAAGAGAAGTTAGAGAAGATACAAAAGCAATTATTAGAAGAAGAGAAGTTAGAGAAGATACAAAAGGATATACTAGCTCAAGAAAAGTTAGAAAGGTTACAAGAAGATTTAAGAGATAAAGATCTTGCAAAGGATACTCGTATTGCCATTGAGGGCCAAGAGGATTTGGTTGCAGGTTCTAATTCTGGAGAGCTTGAAAAATATAAAGCATTGATACAACAAAAAATATATCAAAATGTGAACAAACAATTATGCGGACTTGATCCTGTGGAATTAACATTTGAAATTACATTGATGCCGACAGGAGATTTGATTGGTGATGCAAAGATGATAAAGTCAAGTAAAATTGAAAGCTGTGACTTAGCTGTTGAGCGAGCTATACTTCAGGCTCAACCCTTACCATTGCCAAAAGATAACCGTCTATTTTCACAACTTAAAAAGCTAAAACTAAAATTTCAACCTAATGGAAATGTGGACTAAATAAAGGCTAAATAAAATATGGTAAAACTATTTAAATCATTTTTTATAATTTTTATGATCGTCCTCTCAGGAGTAACCCACTCACTTGAGGTGATTGAAATTTTGGGAGGCAAAGCCAGTCAGATACCAATAGCAGTTACTCCATTCAAAGATGATGATAAAAATAACGATATGCAATTAATGCATGAAGTTATTGCAAATGATTTAAGCCGTTCCGGTTTATTCAGCCCTATTGATATATCGGGTGTTTCTCAATATCCATATGACGAACGCGATGTTAATTTTAGTAATTGGTCTGCTTTGCAGTCACAATTTATCTTATTGGGTAAACTTAGAAAAACAGCAGTTGGGCGCAACAATAATCAAGTGGAAGTCATTTGGAGCTTGGTTGATATTTATAAAGAAAAAACTATCATGACAATCTCCTTGAAGGGACCTGCTAAGCAATATAGATTAATAGCTCACCGGATTGCAGACATTGTTTACGAAAAACTAACTGGCAGTGAAGGTATCTTTCAAACCAATATTGCATTTGTTAAAAAATTTAATCCTAAGCAATATAGCCTCTTTATTTCAGATTATGATGGCTATAACCCTAAGGCTATTTTAAATTCCAAACACCCAATTATTTCGCCAAGATGGTCGCCGGATGGAAAAAAAATTGCGTACGTATCATTTGAAAAGAAAAAACCTGTTATTTATATACAAAATATTGAGACGGGAAAAAGAACTTTACTTGCCAACTTTCGGGGAAATAATAGTGCACCTGCATGGTCGCCAGATAGCAGAAAGTTAGCAATTGTACTGACGTATAGCCTTAATTCTCAGATTTATGTAATTAAAGCCGATGGTAGCGATATTAAACAAATAATGAGGACTAGATCGATTAATACAGAACCTGCGTGGGCACCTAATGGCAAGGAACTATATTTCTCCTCTGATAGAGGAGGGAGTGCTCAAATTTATAAAGTAGACATGGCAACAAATGAAGTTCAAAGAGTAACTTATGAAGGTAAAAATAATTTGAGTCCTAGCCTTTCTCCTGATGGAAAGTTATTACTTTTTCTTAATCAAGAGGATCGAAAGTACCGAGTTGCAGTTCAGAATCTTTTATCAAATCAAGTGCTAAAATTAACAAGTGGCCCTGATGATGAATCACCAATATTTTCACCGAATGGCCATATGGTATTATTTACCTATAAAGACTATGGTAAAACGTCAAAAATTGGTACAGTATCAATAAATGGTTTAAAAGTGACGCCGATTGATGTTGGTTCTGGAATAATCATGGAGTCGACTTGGGGACCAATTAAGAATTAATCTTTATTTTAAAGGGACAAAAAATGAAAAAATCTCTATTACTTGCGTCAATACTGGCACTTTTGGCTGCTGGTTGTAGTACAACTGAAATTAATGAACCAATGGGACTCAATGCTCCTTTTCCGGAATTAGAAAATATGACTGCTGACGGATCAGAAGTTGATTTAGAGGGAAATGTTAGCGGTGATAGTTTAAGTCAAACTGCGCTTGATGAATTAGCTGCGAGTGGTGAGCTTGCTGATAGAAGCGTTTACTTTGATTATGATAGGTATGCTATCAAGGAAGAATTTGAAGGTTTAATAGGAAATCATGCAGCGTTTATAAACAAACATGGCGCAGGTGTTGTGATTTATGGGAACGCAGATTACAGAGGTTCTCACGAGTATAATTTGGCCTTAGGGCAAAAGCGTGCTGTTGCGGTTAAACAGGCTCTCGAGGCTTTAGGAGTTGATATGTCTGCAATTGAAACAGTAAGTTTCGGAGAAGAACATGCCAATCAAGAGTGTACCGGTAGTACTTGTGGGCAAGATAGACGCGCTGATATTGGTTACGTAGGCGAATAAAAGCATATAAGAAATAAATAGAAGTTTTAAATGAAAAAATTTTATTGGGTTGCCCTGATTCTATGCGCGCAAGTTTCGTATGCGGGTATCTTTGAGGATGAAGAGGCAAGAAAAAAATTAAATAGCATTCAGGATCAACTCAATAACATACAAGCTAATATTCAAAGCAATATTGATGCCAAGGTTACCCAGGCACTAAAAAACCGTAATGTAAATCGTGCGGCTATTCAAAATCAAAATACGCTTCAAGAAATTCAAGATATGCTTTCCAAAATAAATGGTGAAGTTGAAGTGCTTCAATTCCAAATTAATAATTTCCAAGAAAGAGAGAAGGTTTTGTATCAAGAAATTAATGATCGCATCACCATTTTAGAAAATAACTTACAATCTAAAGATGACATAAAGCTTCCCTCCTCTAATGATCCTATAAATCAATTAATAGATAATCAGTTGAGTGAAACGCAAGAAAATATAAATCAGACTGCTGTTTTAGAAAATAACATTGTTAAAGATATTCAAGAAGATTCTTTAGTTGAGGATTTTCCACCACCTGAGGATTTGGTTAGCACAAATGTCCCACCCCTCATAGATAAGAGTATTGAATTAGATGCTTTTGATGAAGCAAAAGCCTCATTAATGGGAGCAAAATACAAAGATTCTTTTAGTGCATTTGATAGATTTATTAGCACCTACCCTAAGTCAGAAAAAATTGCAGATGCAAATTATTTTCTTGGTTACTCACAGTTCGCTTTAAAAAATTATAATGCGGCCATAAAAACCTATTCAAAATTAAAAGAGCTCTATCCAAATAGTAAAATTATTCCTGATGCAATATATGGTATTGCTAACTGTGAAATACAATTGGCTAAAATTGCAAATGCTAAAAAAACTTTACGTGAATTAATCCGACAATATCCTGATGCAGAAATTCTTTCAAAAGCTAAGAGACGATTAAAGGCTTTGGAATCAATCAATCTTTAGAAATAAAGTTAGTTTGTGAAAACTCAAAATCTAAAAATAAATGAAATATTTTATTCCCTTCAAGGTGAATCATCACGAATTGGCATACCAACAACTTTTATTAGATTAACTGGTTGCCCAATGAGGTGCAATTATTGCGACACAGCTTATGCATTCAGTGAAGGAAAAAATTTAACTTTTGACGAGATTTTTAATGAAATAAAAAAATACAGGACGAACTTTATTACTGTCACAGGAGGTGAGCCTCTGGCACAAGAGCTCTGTAAAGTTTTTTTATCGCAACTTGTAAAGTTTGGCTATGAAGTTTCACTGGAAACTGGGGGAGCTATTTCCATTAAGGATATTAATAAGAAAGTAAAAATTATTTTAGATATAAAAACACCAGGCTCTGGTGAGGTTGAGAATAATTATTGGGAAAATCTATCTTTTATAAAAAAGCAGGATGAAATTAAGATTGTAATAACTGATAGGCATGACTATGAATGGGCAAAAGATCTTATCCAAAAAAAGGGTTTATATATGAAGTATGATATTTTATTTTCCCCCGCATACGAAGAAGTTGATCCAGATCATTTAGCGCGATGGATTTTGGAAGATAATTTAAATGTAAGAATGCAAATGCAGTTACACAAAATTATTTGGGGCGAAAAAAAAGGTGTCTAAATCTGCCATCATTCTTTTATCAGGAGGCTTAGATTCAGCAACTGTCTTGGCATTAGCAAAGTCATCAGGTTACGTTTGCTATGCATTAAATATTAATTATCAACAACGGCATAGCGCAGAGTTACATTATGCAAAAAGATTAGCAGAATTTTATGAAGTTAAAGAGTATAAGGTTGTTGATATTGATCTAAGTTGGCTAAGCAGTTCTTCACTTACAAATAAGACGATGGATATACCAGAAATACCTTCGGAGGGTATTCCCTCAACTTATGTTCCTGCGCGAAATACTATGATGATGACTTTGGCATTAGCATGGGCAGAGACCATTAACTGTTCTGATATATTCATAGGAGTAAATGCTATTGATTACTCTGGATATCCTGATTGTAGAGAGGAGTATATTCATAGTTTCGAGAAAATGGCTAATTTAGCAACGAAAAAAGGCGTAGAGGGGTCAAAGATTTACATTAATGCTCCTCTTATAAAGATGAATAAGTCAGAAATCATAAAATTAGGTCTTGAGCATGAAGTTGACTATTCCATGACAGTATCTTGTTATCAGCCTTCAAAAGACGGGCATGCTTGTGGTAAGTGTGATTCTTGCAGACTAAGACGAGAAGGATTCCAGAAATTAGGAGTTAAAGACCCAACACTCTATATGTAAGAATTTTCTTGCACTAATGAAACAGTGCAAATAAAACATATTACTTGCCAAAACCATCAAAAATAGCGTAAAATTTCGCCCTTTCTGTAGAAAATAATTTAATTAAAGAGAACATATATGGTAATCATCAGACTTTCAAGAAGCGGTTCTAAAAAAAGACCCTATTTTAATGTAGTTGTGGCGGATTCTAGAAAAAAGAGAGATGGACGTTTTATTGAGCGTGTAGGTTTCTATAATCCTGGAGCCAATGAAGGAGCAGAAGCATTAAGGCTTGATACAGACCGAATAGCTTATTGGAAAAGTCATGGTGCACTTTTGTCTGAAACGGTTGGAAGAATTGTTAAGCTTCATACTAAGGGACCAGAGGGTCTTGCAGCGATGAAGAAGAAAGATTTAGATAAAGCTGCTGCCAAGAAAGCAAAAAAGGCTGCCGCTAAAGCTGAGGAACTAGCAGCAGCAGCAGAGGCTGCTCCAGCTGAAGAGAAACCAGC
>CALKDJ010000149.1 GCA_938084195.1 uncultured Methylophilaceae bacterium | reverse complement strand
CTAATAATTAATAGAACAACCTGACAAATTAGTAATTGTAAATAAAAGCTACAAATAAAACACCAAAAGTGAAACCAGATAAAGCAGCTAATTGATACTCATCATTACTTTTTAGTTCTTGTATTTTTTCTGATAAGTACTTGAGAATTAATTTCATATAATCGTTGTTAAAAGCTTAAACAACTTTTTTAACTAAACCATCATAAAAACTTTCATAGTCTTTACAGGTTGAAATATCCTTTCCGATAATGCCGTTAAATTTATTATTTTTTATATAACTTTTAGAAGCTTCATATTGATAAAAAGCCAATATAGCTTCCATCTGATTTTCAAAAGCTTTTTGATGATTAGCTATGCTTGCACCATGTTCGTATACATAATCAGCCATATTCATCATCATTACATAGCCTTTGTCATGAAGACTGGTATCTACTTCATCTTCATTATGCTTTTGAATTTCTTCGTAAGCCGCTTGGTAGGCAAAACCACAACGGCATGCTACATAATAGACATCATATAAATTAGATTGCCACTTAGTATTACTGGCTGTGTATTCTGCTACTGGGACTACCTTCTCTTGTGCCATCACCAGATTGGGTATTAACAATAAGAGAAGGAGAAGTTTTTTCATAAATCACATCCTATTTGCAATAACATGAAGATAATCAGCTAATTTTGCAATCCTATTAGCAGGTATTAATTTTCTAAATCTCCTTATCCTCTTCGCATTTGAATCTTCAAAAAAATCAAAAAGTACTGATGTATATCTATGCCATATTGAATCTTCTGCCTGATGCGAATTAATTGTGTCTGTGAGATTAGGAATGTGTTCAGAATTTTTTGAGTGAAATAATAATTCCGGATGCTTAAGGCCGTCCTTGGCAATTGATCTTGTACCTTGGGCCAAATTTAAAATAATCTCTTTAAAAATTTTTTCACTTGCTAAGGATTTTCGGAGCTCATCTCCAGCCAAATGAGTTAATTTAAAAACAATATTATAAAAGTCGATAAATATTTTCTTTTCCCTCTCTAGGTCTGATAGTTTTTGATTTCGTGGGTTTGAAATGTTTAGCTTTTCTTTATTCAAGGCCCTTATGTCATTTAAGTTAGTACTTTGCTTATTCAGTAAACTTAAAATATTCTCCATGTCTTTGCCGGTTGCGATGCACTTTGGGTTATCAAAATATGGCATGGCCTCTCTGAATAAATTAAAACTCTTCAGCGTAGGAAATTTTGTTCTGATTTCATGTTCTCCAGAAAACATATTCCTGATTCGATAGCATCTTGAGAGGTACTCTCGTGAGATATACCCTTTCTTTGCTATGTTAGAAGATCCCTCGCTGCCGCCATAAACCTCTCTATAAAGGTTATTAGGAACAACGTCATGCTCCTTGATAAAGTTAGCAAGTATGTCGCCAGATTTCCACATCAGGTATATCCCCTCCCAACCTGAAATGCTATTGTCTTTCTTATATTGGTTATAAAGCGGACTTATGTCAGCTACTAATTTTTTTACATCCATAGTTTATTCCATGAATTCTTTAAAGTTTTGATTTTCCATATGCTGTATCAGCTCTTCAAACTCATTCCTTCTCTCAGTTAGATCTTTAAAAAGCTTGATACCATACTCAGGATTTCCAGAGCTCCTCTTTCCAACAACCTGATCTTCAAAATGTACCGTTATCTCCCCTGCAAGATATGAGATAAGCCTTTGCGTAACCTTAGGTTGCCTCTTTCCCTCGCCCCCTTGAGTATAGGACTGTCTTTTTTGGAACTCTGGATGATCAATAAATATCCTTAAATCTCCAACGTCTAATTGGGATGAGATAAGCTTATCATTTACCTCATCTATAGGTGCGCCCTCTACTAGCATGACGTTTAATCCATGCTTTTTTCTAGCGCCTCCTGTAAAGCCAGTATCTTCAAATTCTGCGTCCACATTCGAAGGAATGTTCTTATCTCCAATGTCTTCTGAGATCCCCCCAGGCTTATCCTCTGGGTTTGGAGAATCAATTGGTGGCATTGGTTGACTTTTTTCACCTGGTATCGAAGGAATAGGATCGTCATTTTCATTGCCCCCTTTTCCTGTTTCTCCTTCGTGAACATTGGTGTCCTTTCCGGCTAAATTTTCTGTTCTCAGCCTCATATTTACTGATTTAGATAATTTTGCCAAGGCTTTGTTTAATTCGTTCTCCACATTCCTGTAATGATCCCCCTCACTTCTTTTGTTGACTACCTTGAGGCAATCCTCCACTAGGGTTTCAATTTCCTCTAGATACGCAAATAATGCTTTTGTTTTATCTGTACTTTTAACATCCGTTCTCTGGATGGTGGGCTCTAAAAAACCATGAACATCTATATACCCCGTTAGGTGCTGATGGCTCCATACCCCACTCTTACCTTTCGATTTAAAACTTTGTAGGTGATTTATTGTATTAATTCTTCGGCCCTTAATAATAAGGAAGGGGGGCTTTGATATTTGATTTTTCGTAACTCGTAAGCAAATATTAATAGGCTTATAATCACGTTTTAAGTCATAGCTTACGGTGCCGCCTTTGCTCCGATTATAATGATAAATAAGCTTCTCGACATCATCCTCGTAACTCTCCAAACATTCGTTTTGATCGTAGTCATGCGGTTGGCATTTCACGCCATTCATAAGCACGATAAGATTTTTTCTTTTAAGAAGACTTTCAAAATGCGCCTCTATTTCACTCTTCACCTGATCAACATCGATGAGTTTTAATTTAGGCTTATCAAATCCTGATAACCTGACATGAGTGCCAGAATCATAATCTACTTTTTTTGGTTTTGGATCAGGAATATTTGTATCCGTCAGTTTATCCTTGTCAAAGTCTGACCTTTTGAAGACTATCGATTGCGCTGAGTTGTCATTAACTGTTTTGGTCGTTATATCAATCATCTCGCATGCAGCCATAAATGAATGAATACCAAACCCAAACTGGCCATTAGTAACAAATGTATTTCTCTTGTCAGAATTACCTATTGTTGAAACAACTTTTTCAATATCGTCCATACCGGTACAGTTATCTGTGAAGCGCATTTCTTTTTTATCAAAATCAACTGTAATCTTTATTTCTTTTGAGTAACTATCTGTCTCTTGATCAAAAAAATCTTCTGCGCTATCTATAGAGTTATCAACAAACTCCATAAATATGCGATTTATTTCTGTGTAGCTAGATGCTACTTGTTGAATAATCCTAGGTGAAATATCAATTTTCATAATTACCCTCCTTCAAAATATTGTTTAAAGACTAAATTTCTTTTTAGATGTTGTAAATTTTGCTTTTTGTTTTTTGAGCTCAGCATCAATAGTTTTAAAAATTTTATTTACCTCATCATCTGTGTATGAATAAGTACTCTTATTTGATGTATTACCTAAAATACGTATTCTCTCAATGATATCTATCGTTCTTTTTGTTGCTATCCTTTTAAATTTATCGGCTCGGCTCTCCATTACAGACTCCTTTTTTTATAAATATTTAAAGTAAATATATTCATATTTATATAAAATGTCAATAATAAAATAAGATATTTACATATTAAGACGTTTAAACATTCATTATTTACATATTAAGACATTTAAACATTCATTATTTACATATTAATACGTTTAAACGTTCTTTATTTAAATCCTCAAAGTTATCTGTATCTAAAAGGTAGATTAAAAATTTAAAAGGTTATTTTTTATTAAAAGAATCAAGTTTTTTAGCCCAAACAGGGTAATCGTAAGGAAGTTTTCTCATATTATCTATCCAGATATCACGATACTCAGGCCTAGTTAACCATTGCTGAAACAACCCTTCTGGCATACCCTTTGTTGATAACCCTATGCCATCAGACTCTAACCCTAAACTCATAAGTACTTGTTCAAATTTCTCTGTCATAACTAGGTTTAAGTCTTTAGTCTTATCAGCTGCGATTAAAAACGAG
>CALKDJ010000148.1 GCA_938084195.1 uncultured Methylophilaceae bacterium | reverse complement strand
GGAAATAAAAGGTTTTGATGACGATAATACGAGTACATTCTTTCAAGGTATTTCGATGAGAGCCTACATCGGCGATTATCCAATGTCTGGAAGTTTAACAATTGTAGGTACAGGATCTCTTAACATTATGTTCAGAGTTAAAGGTCCAAGTATGAATTTTGGTGGAGAAAAGCTAAATGATCCTAAGATCAAACTTTTACAGAAAATTGATGGTGTTTGGACTACTCTATTTGAATCATCTTCCTTTGGAGATCATACTTCTTCTACAAGCTATCCAGGCTTAGCAACAGGAAACTCCTTGGAACCAATGGTTGTGTTAAATTTGCAAGCTGGTACATATTCATGTCAGGCAACATCCGACATTGATGGAGATACTGGCAATGTAAATATGGAAATTAAATTAGCTGATTAGAATGTATTGTTTTTATATAATACTATCCTAACTCGGCAAATTTCATAGTTATTCCTATGAGATCGAGTGATCTCGTATCTGTTTGTATACCGGTATTAAATGGTCGTGAATTCATTTTGGATTGCTTACAAAGTATATCGTTACAGAAATACGATTTTATCGAAGTACTTATATCTGATGATGGATCAAAGGATAATTCAGTAGAGTACATAAAGAATGTTTATAATGAACTTGATATTAGTTTTCCGTTAAGAATTTTCTACAATAAGGGGTTGGGTATTTCAGGGAATTGTAATTACTTAGCAAGGAAAGCGAATGGTAACTTCATCAAATTTTTGTTCCAAGACGATACTATAGAACCGAATTTTATAAGTGAACATATAAAGTATATAAATAAATGTGAAAATATATCATTTAGTTTTTCTAATCGTAAAATTTTAAACGAATCAGATAACAAAACATGTCATGATATAGAGATTGGATGTTCTTCTATCCAATCACATTGGACTATAATTAAATCTATCCAATCAGGCATGGATCTATTGGAGGATCCTCGTTTATTGATCCCGCCATATAACAAGATAGGGGAACCATCTAATGTAATTATTCTTCGAGATAAATTTTTAGATGTCGGTGGGTTTGACAATAACTTGCAGCATTTGCTTGATTTAGATTTATGGTTTAGTCTAATGACATGCGGAAATGTTGTATTTATTGACAAGCAATTATCAACCTTTCGACTTCATGAAAAACAAGCTTCTGTTCAAAACATAAATTCTGATCTTATTGGAACAGAAACCATTAACCTCTTAAGAAAGTTTTTAGAGGATAATAAATATAGAAAGCTCTCTAGCAAATTCAAATATAATGTTGTACAAGAATTAATTAGAGTTATTAAAGGCGATAGAATTCCTCGAAAAGACTTTGTATCTATAAGTAGAGTTTGTGATGAGCTAAAAGAGGAGATTGATGGCAATTTAAAGCAAATAAAACACAATAAAGCTTTAATTCAAAAACAAGAAAAACATATTGATCTTCTTAGACTAAAAACCGATCAGCAGAAACAGCAGAATCATCAACAACAAGAGATTTTATCTAAAAAAATCGAGAGAATTTCTTTTATGGAAAATACTTTTGTCTGGAAGTTTAGAAGAAAATATATGAAGTTCTATTATCTATATAAGTTTCTTCTGAGATTCTGTAAAAAAGAAAAGAAATCTATTTCAAATAAAAAATTAAATTTTAACAGAAGTATTGTTTATAATGAGATAATTATACCATCATTTAGCTCTATTGAATTCTCTATAATTATACCATTCTTTAACAATTACGAAGCAACATATAAGTGTATTCTCTCGATTGCAAAAAATGTAAAAAATATTAATTACGAATTAATATTAGTAGATGATAATTCTATTGAAAATAAGCAGTTCTTTTCTTCAATAAAGAATTTTTTATTGATCCACAATGATGTTAATTGTGGATTTCTGAAATCATGCAATACTGCTGCAGAAAAAGCATCTGGTGAATTTTTAGTCTTTCTCAATAATGATACAGAGGTCACCGAGTTATGGCTTTCTAGTATTAAAGAAACATTTGATTCCTCTGGAAATATAGGTGTTGTTGGGTCAAAGTTAATTTATCCGGATGGAAGATTACAAGAAGCTGGTGGAATTATTTGGAGAGATGGTAGTGGTTGTAATTATGGGAAGTTCAAGAACCCGTTATCTTCTGAATTCAATTACCTTCGTGATGTTGATTATTGTTCGGGCGCTTCTTTGGCCACCCGCAAAAGTTTATTTATCAAGCTCGGTTTATTCGATCCACGATTTACACCGGCTTATTATGAAGATACGGATTATTGTTTCAAAGTTAGAGAAAACGATTTAAGGGTTGTATACCAACCGGAATCAATAGTTTATCATTATGAGGGATTGACATCCGGTAATGATATAGAAAAAGGTACGAAAGCTTATCAGAAAAAGAATCAAATCTCTTTTGAAGAAAAATGGCATGATCGTTTGAAGTCACATTATGACCCCCTGAATTCTTTTCGAGGAAAATATCAAGCTGCGAATAATCATGGTCAAAAAAGGACCGTCCTTATCATAGATAGCTATATGCCATGTTATGATAAGGAATCAGGGAGCAATAGAATATTCAGCATCATCAAAATACTTAGAAAATTAAACTACCATGTTATATTTTTCCCTGATAATAATTTTGGAGAGCAACCATATACTAAAATCTTACAGCAATTGGGTGTAGAAACAATTTGCAGGGAATGGTGCGATTCAAATGAAAGTCCTATTAAAGTTTTGAAGTACAGAACAAATGTCATTGATTTTGCTTGGATATGTAGACCTCAATTGTTCAGCAAGTATTTTAAATATTTCAAGTCTACAAATTCAATATATCTAATTTATGATACTATCGATCTACATTTTTTGAGAATAAAACGACAATGGGAAATAGAAGGAAAATCTAATAAACAGTTAGAATCGAAGTGGAGAAAATACAGTATATTAGAAAAAAGATGTTCAAAAATTGCAGATTTAACGATCACTGTAACGGATAATGAAAGAAGGATTGTAAACGACTGGGGGATTAAGACTGCGGTCGTGCCTAATATTCACGATATTTCTAACAAATACAGACTAGCTTTTAAGGAAAGGTCAGGGATTCTTTTTATTGGAAGCTATCAACATACACCAAATGTTGATGCTGTAAAATGGCTTTGTAATGAAATTATGCCATTAATTTGGGCGGTTGATAAAAATATAAAACTAACCTTACTGGGGAGTAATCCAACTAATGATGTTCTTTGTTTACAAAGCGAAAATGTTTTCGTGCCTGGATATATAGAAGATGTAGAACCATTTTTTAATGCATCTAAAGTTTTTGTTGCTCCATTAAGGTATGGAGCTGGTATGAAAGGTAAGGTAGGACATAGTCTATCACTTGGTCTACCAGTAGTTTCAACTTCCATTGGTGCTGAAGGTATGTCTTTAGAAAATGGGAAAAATATATTGATTGCAAATTGCACTAACTCTATTTCAAAGAGCATACTTTCAATTTATCAAAATGAAACTGAATGGTCTAGTATATCTAGTAAAGGACTTACACATATCTCTAAATATTCATCTGAAAATGTAAGAGATAAGATTTCTAGTCTTCTCAAGTAATCAAGTATTTAAAAATTTTAATTATTTAAATTAAATTATTTAAGATTACTATATTTGAATAATATTTAAGTGAGAATAAAAACAATTATAAATCTTTGTTTTTTACCTTTTACTATAACTTTAATTGTATTCTTATTAAGGTTTTCAATGATTGGTTCTCATCCTTGTACGGATGAAGGATTTTATGCTTATTACTCAATGTTATTTAACTCAGTTTTAAAAAACGAAGATTTAATTTTTTCATCTCAGTATTTTGAAAGTATTAACCTTTACCCATTCTTGTGTTCTTTTGTTTTCGAATTTAAAACTAACCCTTTTCTACTACTAAGATCTATTGATCTAATATTTAATTGTTTTGTGTTTTTAATATTATATTACATTTGCAAAAATATTACCTCAAGAAAATATATAAGTTTTTTAATTATATTACCTTTTATTTTTATATTAAATAATCCTAAATATATTCAAGCAGGTTTTAAAAACTCTATTAATATATCAGTTTGTTTTATTTATACAGCAGTATACATATACTTAATAAATAATTCAAACAGAAAAAACCTTTTCATTTTATCTGGTTTTTGCCTTGGTTTTTCAACTCTATTACGTGAGTTCCATTTAGTCTATACTTTGTTACTAATATTTGTGCTTTGTAAAAATAATTATTTAAATTTTAAACTAATATTTGCAGGGTTTACGTTCTCATTTTTGATTGTTTTAATTATAATGCAAATATTCACAGATTATAATTTTATATTAAATATTATTAAATCATACTTTTCATGGGCAAACTATTATTACAAAGTAAGTAATATTAATTTGCTTGATAGTGTGTCATTTTCAATTAAAAAAGTGGGTTATGATTTTGTTTCTTTGATTTTATTATTTATTCCAATAATATTAAATCTAAAAATTATTAAGCATAATCCTAAACCAATATTATTATTAATTATATTTATAATTATTTTGTTTATTGAACCTTTTATTAAATTATGTATGCCTTATCACATTGCTACATTATTTTTTATTATTCCTATATTTATAGCAAAATTTGTTTCAATAAATTCTTTAAATAAAGGTTGTCATCGTGTTTTAAGGGAGCTTTTTATTATTTATTCATTAATATTTTATAATATATTTTTAATATATTATAGTATGCCCGGATATATTAATCGGTTAGAAAATAAAACAATTTCCAATATGAAACCTTTAGTAATTGGATCGTGGGATGAAAATTTTGCTTCTAAAAGTCAATACATTTTAATTTCAAAAATCATTAAGGAAAATTCCAAAAAAGGAGATTCGCTTGCTATTTCTAGTACCGCTCATGTTCTTTTCCCGCTTACAGGACTTTTTCCTAATAACCCTTCACTGGTTGATTTATACAAGACAAGTATCATTCTAGGCATGCCCCTATTGAAAGATGCTTTGACAATGAATCCACCGAATCTAATTTATCTCAGTGAGCGTGATCCAGCAATTCATAATAAGTTAAATAATATAATAAATACTATTGGTTCTTACGATCTAATATCAGAACATCCTATTAATCAATCCTTACACTATGGGAAGTTTGCAGCAAAAATATACAAATTTAGAAATTAGTACATATAGTACGATAAAAATTAAGACTTTATGTTCATGAACAATTTATCTAAATATAACAATTTAAATATTTCAGAAAATAGCAATAAGTATGCTATCATAGCCAATAATGTGTATAAGCAATACGAGATTTCTAAGATCCGTAACATTTTTGATTTATTTAGAAAAAAAAATAAATTGAATAAAAATGAAAAATTCGCATTAAAAAATATATCATTTAAGATTAAAAAAGGTGAAAAAGTAGGTATTGTAGGTATCAACGGTTCTGGGAAAAGTACATTACTTCAAATTATTGCTAATGTGCTACAACCTTCTGCTGGTACAGTTGTTACTAATGGGAAAGTTTGTGCCTTATTAGAACTTGGGTCCGGATTCAATCCTAATTTTACTGGTTTAGAAAATATTAAACTAAATGCTGCTATACTAGGCTTAAATAAAGAAGAGACTGGGGAAATCTTAGACGATATTATACAATTTGCTGACATTGGTGAATCTATCTCAAAGACCGTCTCGACTTATTCTACTGGAATGAAAATGAGATTAGCATTCGCTATTCAAGCATTTGTTGAACCAAACATACTCATTGTCGATGAAGCATTAAGTGTAGGAGACCAATTCTTTAAAATGAAATGTTTTAACAGAATTAATGAACTTTTAGAATCAGGTATTACATTTTTATTAGTTTCGCATAACGAGGAAACTATTAGAACTTTTACCGATAGGGCAATCTTTCTACATAACGGCGAGATCATTACCGATGGAGAAGTAAATGATTCGATAAATAAATATAATTTACTTCTTACTCAAAATAGAAGGAAAGTTTTTTCATCAGTATTTGAGAACATCAATAAAACTCCTGCACTACCTTTTAAAAACAATCCATTATGCAAGTCCTCTACACGCATAAAAAATGTTCAAATTTTAGATCAATATAACAAAGAATGTAATCATTTTGAAAATGGTGATATGATAAGAGTCTTAATGAGTTTTTCTTTAAAACAAGCTCACGAATCGCTTTCCTTTGGGGTAAGATTAAGAAATAAAGAAGGTTTAAAAATCTACTCTTGGTATTCAACTGAAATCCTACCAAATTCAAAATTATCCAAAATTAATAATTCAAAAATTGATAATCAATATGTAGGTCGCATTCAATTCGATTTTACTTGTAACCTAGGATCCAATTTCTACAGGATTGAAGCTTATATTTTCGATAAAAAAGATTGTTTTCTACCAACTCAAGAAATTCTCGATTGGATATCGGATGCAGCCTTTTTCACTGTAACGGTTAACAAAACAAGAAATTTTTTTGGAGGTATATGTGATCTTCAAATGAGTGCTAAATTGATAAATAAACACGATGAAAAAAATCGTAGAAACCCAAGTTCAAGGTCTTATCATGAAAATTTGTCTCCTGCTAGCAGGTTTACTAGGCAAGATAAAAATGATCTCAGGGCCAGTTTACTTGATATTATGAAACTGAAACCAATTAGTAAAATTTTAGATTTGAGTTGTGGGATAACTCAAATTTGTAACGAATTGCGTGCTCTTGGCTTTGAAGCTATTGGTATCGATGTTTCAGAAAAAGTAATCAAATACTGTCAGGGGAATCGTGATGGAGATAATCAGGTTAAAACAGCTTTCAATTTACCTTTTAAAGATAATGAATTCGATACATTAATCTCTATTGATTTAATGGAACATATTTCCGAGGTAGATTTATCATTAGTAATTCAAGAAATTTACCGGGTCACCTCTAGGCAGGTTTATCTTCGATTAGGAGGGTTTAAAAATCATAAAGATAAAGGGATGCAAACTATTAAATCTAGGAAATGGTGGGAAACTTTTTTTATGAAACATGGATTTCGTTTACATCCACTTACCCAACAAATTAATTCATTTGAATCACTTGAAAATGAACTTAAAGAAATAACAATTTGTTTGGAGAAGATTCCAGAAAAAGCATTATTTGAGTATTCATTTGGATGGCTTAGTGCGAGAAGATGTCTTCACGCGGATATGCTAAGGGAAAGTAACAGAAGATCTGATGCTCACATTGCTAGATATAGTCTAGCAAGGCAAATTTGTCCTAAACAAGGACATGTTTTGGATGTTGCTTGTGGATTGGGATACGGATCTCATATTTTGAGTTTTGGTAGACCTCAACTAAATATTACAGGTGTTGATTCTGATAGGGATGCTATTGATTATTCTACTAACAATTATGTTACTGATGGCAATAGGCTTACCTTTAAAGTATGTAAAATAGAAGATTTAACGAATCATTTTGCTTTTGAATCTATGGATATGATTTGTTCTTTTGAAACAATTGAGCACATTCAAGATATAGATTCGTTCATGAAATCTATACATGACTTATTGAGACCCAAAGGGATATTTATTTGTTCTGTACCAAATATGTGGGTTGACGAAACTGGTAAAGATCCTAATCCACACCATCTTCATGTTTTCGATTATAATAAACTGTTCAAACTAGTTTCCAAAGTCCTAAAGCCAGTTGAAATGTACGCTCAGATTGCTGGGAATGGAAACAAATTCCCTGACAGACCAAGAACTTTAAAAAACATTAAAATAGGATCAGAATTTAGAAATGTCGAAGCTGAATGGTGTCTTCTAAAGGCACAAAAATGTTCTTAATTTTTCGTGATTAATATAGTAAAAAATCTTTACAAGAGAAATCGGAAGCTAAATCATCCGTTGTTTAACTCCAAATTTTGCGTAGTTTCAGGAGTTGGTAGATCAGGAACCACAATATTAAGGAAATCCATAGAACTCCACAGCAAAATCAATTCTACTAAAACAGAAGATAATTTAGCTTTTGATCTGTTAGAAACACTTAACAGAAGTATTACAAAAAGATCAAATTCCTTAAAGGTTCCGATAGAAGAACATTACAGACTTTTTAAAAATATAATTCTCGAAACTTGTTTTCCGCATTCTAACAATTCAGAAAGTTTGAATGCTCTATGCTGTGATCTTTCAATGGGTGCCTTAGATCAATTAATGACCCTTTTCTCTGGACAATGTAAAGTCCTCTATATCGTTAGAAATGGCATCGAGGTCGTTGCA
>CALKDJ010000147.1 GCA_938084195.1 uncultured Methylophilaceae bacterium | reverse complement strand
ATGTTCAAGGCTCAAGGTGGCTAAAAGAAGGGAAAAGGGAAAATATGACGATATCTCGAACTATACTTACATGGGTATACTCATTAATTTTTCGAATATTGTTTAGAAAAAAGATCACCGATGCAACTAACGGATTTAGGGTGTTTCGAAAAGAGGTTTTGGATAATTCGAATCTGAATCTCTGGCAGGACTGGTTATTACAGTATGAGATGGAACCTTATTTGCTAATCCAAACTTGTCGGGCAGGTTACAAGGTGTCCGAAGTAGCTGTAACTAAGAGATATCATAATGATATGAAAGATAATACAAAAATGGTGCCTTTTAAGAGTTGGTGGTCCATTCTTAGACCTTTATTTCTTTTAAGTCTTAGGATTAAAAAATAATAAAAGTAAAACTTAAACAATTACTAAAAGTACACTATCTAGGTATTATAGTGCTATTTTCAATCCTCCTGAGATTAGTAATATCTTTTAAAGGGGGTCAAATGTTTTGGTTCGATGAAATGAGGTTTTGGAATGGTTACTACATTCTAACTACGATTGCTGATTACGAATACCTGAATGGTTTGAAAATCTTTATTACGAATTTTGATCATACTTTGTTTCAGATTTTTTCAATAATATTACAAGGTATCCGATATTTTATCTGTAAAACTTTTATTGATGGAGATTTACAACCTTACATGTTGATGGAGTCAGGAATTGGATTAAATATTTGCACCTCTTTGCTTTCTTGCACATTTGCATTCTCAATAATAATGATGAATAAAATATTGGTAATAATAGGGGCTAATAAAAATTTGCGCATTAAAATCATCTGCTGTTTTGCCATGAGTTGTAGCCTTATACCATATTCAAGGCATTTATTGCCCTATGATTTAGCGATATCAATATATTTATTATCTATATACTTAATTTTAAATAAGAGTTATATGGTAGCAGGTGCTGCGTGCATGTTTTCAATATTAATGTACAACGGTTATTCAGCTTTATTCTATGCAACAGTATTATTTTCAATTCTCTTTATAATAAGTAATGAAACTAAATTATTTTTGAAAATTACAAGTTATTTTATAGGTGTCGCTTCAATATTAGTAGTTTTACAATTATTCGGTTATATAGTAAACATAAACTACTTACACGGTTTGTTGGAATGGAAAAACTATGCACAATTATTTCAACAAGGAGATTTTGGAATAGGTTATAAACTCTTTTTTGAATATTTATGGGAAACAGAATCTCTCTTTATAATAATACTTATTTTACCAATTATTTTTTTCAAACAATTGATTTTTCATTATCATACAAAAAATATATTATTCTTAGGTTTGTTTTTTTGTTCTTCCATTTTCTTTATATTGATATTACAATCTGATATAATTGGTATTGCCGTCTTATACTCTAGGACAATTAATCAAATTATACCTTTTTTGTGTATAATTTGTGGATGTGGTATTTACCATTTTTTGTCAATAAAGAGAATTGATAAATATAAAATTTATTTTTTTTTATTTGGGTTGTTTGTTTGGATTTACAACTTTACTCCAATTATTCAAATGAGATTCCCCAGTGAAATTAAACAAAGAATCAAGTTCTCTGCTAACAAAATATATGATAAATCGGAGTTTTCAAAACATAAAAATGAATCAATAATTAAATTAGGAAATGAAAATAATCAATTACTCATAAATTGCAGTCAAATTTTTCCAGGAATTAAATATTACACTAAATATAATTTATCAAATGTAAAATGGACTATAAAACACCCCTATCAATATAAACCATATCAGTTTATGCATTTCAACAAATTAGAGAGGGATCTATTAGAAAGATATCCACCTGAAATTCGTTTTGGTTATTAGAAAAAAATTTACAGTAAAATATTATTTGATCATAATTTTTCTGATAAGCTTTTGCCTAAGAGTTTATACTTCATTTTTGGGAGGACAATTCTTTATAGTTGATGAATTAAGATATCGATCAGGACATCACCTTTTATCTTTTATTTCAGATTTAAACATTAAGGATGCAATTATTTACATAATGAATAATCCTGCTCATACCCTTTTTATCTTCTTTGCATCAATATTTGAGTTATTTAGATATTTCATAGTCCATTTTTTTATCAATAGTTCTGTCCTACCATATGAACTCAATAATACAACGATAGGAATTAGTTATTCAGCCTCTTTGAATTCTATATTTTCATCCATAAATATAATCTTAATATATAGTATTGTTCGCTCCTTTGGTGGTCATAAAATACAAGCTTTGTTTTCAAGTTTACTTTTATTATTAAGCACAACAAATTTTTATTTTGCAAGGCATCTTGTTCCTTACGACATAGCACTTACTCTATCTTTAACAAGTTTTTACTTTGCAAGTCTTAGTAATAAAGGAACTTCACATCAGTTTACATGTGGTCTGTTTGCAGGAATCTCAACCTTAACATATTTTGGATACTGGCCTTTATCTTTAACCGCTTGGATTGTCTGTATATGCAGAAAAAAAATAAACATTATAAGAGTTTTATTTTGGTGCTCGCTAGGTGGACTAACTCCACTTTTACTTTTACAATTACTTGGGCATTCGGTGGGTTTAAATTACCTTCAAAATGTTTGGGAATTCATTTTAGCAACTGAAACAAATCAAATGGGCGATCCCAATTCTGGGCTCAAAGTTTTCTTTGAATACATGTGGGAAACTGACAATATATTGTTTTATTTTATGTTACTTTTTTCTGTATTATCTTTGTTTTATATTAAATTCTCTAACATATTGATTTTAAACCATAGATCCCTTGGTGTATTCACATCAACACTGATTTTAAGCATATTATTTTATTTATCACAAATAGAAGGGAGTTTTGTCTTGTACGGACGTACAGTAAAAATGGCTGTACCTTTTATCTGTATTGCATGCTCATATCCATTGTTTGTCTTTATGAAAATAAATAAAAGCCAAACAACATCTCGTTTAATTTTAATTTCATTTTGTATTTTATTAATCAGTTCGATAATGAATCACAATAAGGTTTTAAATATTGTGTATCCAAGAAATATTAAGGAGGATGCACAAAAAATATCGAATGATTTTGAAGAATTCTCATCTCTATCAGGTAAATGTGTTCATAAACTTGAACGGCGAGACACTCACACACCATATTCATTAGTTAATGCACAATGGTTGGTGCCTCCTATAACTAAATCTGTTGAAAACATACCTAAGGGTAAAGTATTACTAAAATCACTACATCCATATTCTTCTTTCCCTCCTTATTTATTTCTACATTATAATAGTGAAGAGAGAACAATAATTCAAAATAAAGACTTAGAGATGCTCTTTATACATAAATATGAATGGTAGTAGTAAAGATAAATCAGTAACTAAAATTGGTCTCATTGGAGCTGGGCGCTGGGGTCCAAATGTCATAGGCGCAATCAATCGCTTGAAAGATGTAGAGTTAGTAAGGGTTGCAGATCCTTCTGATGAAGCCATTAAAAGCCTCAAAATTAAGTTTCCTTTTTTAAAGACTACTCAAGAACCTCAAAATATTTTCGAGGATGATGAAATCCATGCTGTTGCTATATGTACCCCGGTAGAAACTCATTCATATTTGGTTAGGTTGGCTTTAGAACATGGGAAACATGTCTTTGTTGAGAAACCTTTCGGTAATAATGTTAAACAATGTGAAGACCTTTCTCATCTAGCTGGAAAAAAAGATCTTACTATTGTTGTTGGACATGTTTTTCTTTTCAATGCATCTATTCTTGCTCTTCGTGAAATCATCGAAAGTGGTAAGCTAGGTAGTGTGCTTCATTTAGAAGCACACCGAACTAATCTTGGTCCGGTTAGAAAAGATGTAAATGCCGTATGGGACCTTACATCTCACGATATCTCAATATTTGATTTTCTGCTGGATGACTTGCCCAGTGAAGTCAGTTGTTTAGGCAGTTGTAAACTCGATTCAAAAATTGAGGATACTTCATACACTACTTTCAAGTACAATGGAGGTATACTGGCACACGCACATGCCAGTTGGCTAAATCCAAGAAAAGTGAGGCAAATCACGGTAATAGGATCTGACAAAATGGCTTTATGGGATGACTTAAACCTCGAACACCCTATTACTATCTTTGATTCGTCTATAGGTATGGAACAGTCTTATTACTCAGATTCTTTTGCTTCTCATCGACTATCCTACAACAGAGGTGATGTTGTACTTCCTTCGATTCCTTCTAACGAGCCTTTACTAGAAGAAATTGGTCATTTTTTTGATGTTATTACCGGAAAGGAGACAAATCGCTCTTCTGGAGAATATGGCACAGAGGTCGTCAAAACTTTGCGGGGCGCGGACAAGTCGATACTAAAAAATGGGCAATTTGTAACCATCGACAGAAAATAGAAAAGCAACTTACAGCTACTCGAACTTTAAAGTTTTTTCTTTCATTACCTATTTGGTGGTTAGTTTTTTTAACTCTAAAGTCAGCTTTGCTAGTCAGCAAAAAACCAACATGGTTTGGTCTCTACTCAACCGAAAAGATCATCTTTATTTCCATCGCGATACCAATTTCTTCTGTTTTTTTTTATGCTATAAGAAGACTCCAAATTCCTGCACGCATCCTTTCATTTTGGAGAGTATTAGCATCCAAAAATTTGGTTGTCTTTTTTGTAATTTCATTCTTATCGGGACTCCCGTTCATCAATCAAGGTGTTTCGGTCGGAGAAGACATATCGGGACAAGTTAAATCTTGCTTACAATGGATTCAAGGAACAGTCTATGCACCGAACATACTCGTAGAACCCAATAACTCTGATTTATCTGCCGACCGGTCGACATGGAGCATTAGACCTCCAGGAGCTGCACTTCTCCCTCTCCCTGGAACCCTTTTAGGTTTTTCTTTAGGATCTTCGATACAATTCGGTCTGATCATTTGCTCTCTTAGCGGGGGCTTGGGCTGGCTACAGGTCGTAAAAAAATTCAACATCGAAAAAACTGTTGTTTTGTTGGTTGCAATCTTACTGGGAACAAAAGTTGGAACATCAATTACTATTTATGCCACAGCCAACATAATACTTTTCGCATTAGTTCCGTGGTTTATACTTCTAGCATGGGGCATTGCTAGCCATTTTTCAAAAACTAATTTCTCCATTCGTTCATTCTGTGTATTTTCTTTATTCCTATTTTTACTTGGATTGTTTGCTTGGATCAAATTAGCGGGAATCATTGTTGCGGGAACAATTGGTGCCTGCTTTTTTTTCATTCTCATGAAAAATTTTCGAGCAAACAAAATAAAAAGAATATGCTTACCTATGGTATTATTAGGTATCATCTTTTGGATTCCATTTTTTGGGTTAGAAAAAATAAACCAGTTTATGACGGGAATGACCGCTAATCAGTTTTACGGAGAAAACGATAGCGATATTCAAGCACCATTGTTCGGGAAATATTGGGGCAACAGTACTAAAGGCATCTGGCTTGCTTGGAGTCTTGCTGCAGCACCGGGCTATGCGTTACCTAGTAAATATATTGCTCATGATCTGAGAAACTTCGGACTCCAATTTCATCATTTCTTAGAATGGATCGATCTAAACGATATAAATGAGCATGTTTTATTGTGTGGCATGCTTAGTGTCATTTTTACTGTCCTTCTTTTGTTCGATTTGAAGAGATGTTGGCAAAGTATCGAGAACTTTCAAAAAATTTCATTAATTTGTTTTTTATTATTACCCTTTATCGGTCTTGGCATACTAGCTGTAAGATACGAATGGAACTATTTACTATATAATTCACACACCTTTGAATTTTGGTACATCTATACTATTCCAACCTTTTTGGTCTATTCTTATGCAACCAAACTTCGCCTAAATTCGATTATACTGTTGGGAGTAATCGTTGCTTTACCACTTGGTAAAAGAATTGAACTTATCTTTCATAAATACGCAAATGAAGAACCCAAATACATTAGCGAAACCGAAAATAAATTGGCTCTTAAACCTGGGCCCTATTCAGAGGCAATAGACTTTATCGAAAAGGATTCTAACTACCCACTTGATATAGTTTACTTTTTACCTAATGGAGATATGGGAGATCTCATTCTAAGGACAAAAATGAGAACGATAGCCACTCATTTCGCTTCTGGGAACTTTCCTAATATCCCAAAATTAAAAACTTCCAAGGCACTTAATATTTATTGTGTTTATGACTCCTCAATGATGAGAGATAAAAAATTCATTAATTCATTCTATGAGAAATTCCCTCAAGAAATTTCCCAAGAAATCATTTTTTCAGGTAAAATTACTGTTATGAAAATAGCATTATCACCAAGCAAACGAATTAACGAAAAATCTTGAATAAACTATCAATAATTATTCCTAGTAAAAACGAAGCGGATAATCTAAAAGAATGTATATCAGAAATCTGTAAGGAATTAAATGATCATTCCATTGATTTCGAAATATTAGTTATAGATGACGGAAGTACAGACAATACAGTAGATACAATAAAGGAAATTAACCAATCAATTTCTTCAGTAAAATGCATACGAAACATGGGAGATAATGGGTTTGGTCGAGCTGTTCGAATTGGTTTAGATAATTTTACTGGAGATGCAGTTGCCATAATGATGGCAGATCGCTCCGACTCCCCCAAAGACCTAGTTGCCTACTGGAGAAATCTTCAACATGGTAATGACTGTGTATTTGGAAGTCGGTTTATTCAAGGGAGTCGAGTTTTACATTATCCGTTCTTGAAATTAGTAGCTAACCGAATCGTTAATACAATGATTCGATTCGCATTTAAAATAAAATGTAACGATATCACAAATGCATTCAAAATGTATCGTAGAGAAGTGATTGAAGGATGTAGACCTTTTATATCTCCTCACTTCAACCTTACTGTTGAGATACCATTAAAAGCTATTATTCGTGGTTATTCATGGAAAGTACTACCTATTTCTTGGAAAAATCGAACCAAAGGCGTGGCGAAGCTCAAATTACGAGAAATGGGTTCTCGTTATTTTTTTATTATAGCATATCTTTGGCTTGAAAAATACTTTAGTCGTGGAGATTACTTTAAAAAATGACCTCCAAAAAGGATTTAACACAAATATATGAAAAGCGTTTTTCTGGGCATGAAATTTACAGGAATCGAGTATGGAAGGTTCTGATTACTAAATTTTTTTCTAAATGGATATCCAACTCGTACCACATACTAGACCTTGGTTGTGGTTATGGAGAATTTATCAACAATGCAGGATGTGAAGTACGGCACGCGATGGATCTTAATCCAAGGACTCAAACTCTATTGGATAAAAACATTATTTTCCATGAGCAGGATTGCTCTACTCCATGGAATATTGAACCTGAATCTCTCGATTTGGTATTTACCAGTAATTTCTTTGAACATTTACCTAACAAAGATTCTCTTGATCGCACGATGTGCGAGATAAAAAATGCCTTAAAACCAGAGGGAATGCTTATTGCTATGGGACCTAATATAAGTGTCTTGAAAGGAAAGTACTGGGATTTCTGGGATCATCATGTTGCACTCTCCGACCAATCGCTATGTGAATTGCTTGATATTCATGACTTTACCATTGAGAAATCCTATTCAAAATTTTTACCTTACAATATGGTGCGGGTAAGAGAACGCCCACTATTTATGATTTCTTTATATCTAAGATTTCCATTTTTATGGAATATATTTGGTAAACAATTTTTAATAGTTTCTAAAAAGAGTGCTTAATAAATTTCTAATTATTATTCCACTTGGATTAATTATCAGTCGACAGCCTTCCTTGTTAACTCGGCCGAGGATGTGGGCAGAAGAAGCTACGGTTCACCTACAAAATTCATTTAGTATGAATCTTTGGGAGATGTTGTTTTTTATACCCGAACATGAAGGATATATGTGTTTCAATAGAAATATTACTACTATTATTATCCATATTTTCCCAATTGAATATGCTGCTATTATTTCAACAACATTAGGACTAGTAATGCAGACCATTGGACACTTAATTATTTTGGGTAGTAAAAACAAGATTTGGGGTAGTATGACTAGAAGACTCATAGCTTCCACTGCCTTAATAATCATTCCTGTGGGTACGGGTGAGACTTGGCTTAATACTACATGCGCACATTACCACCTTGCGGTGCTTTCAGTGATAATTCTGTTAGATTTTAGTATTCATGCCAGTAAAACAAAAAATATTATTTATAGCATCCTTCTTATACTTGCTGCATT